>JBLFXU010000144.1:0-7408 GCA_047609575.1 Bacteroidia bacterium
CATCACCGGCAATATCCAGGACAGCCTCACGGCGTATTCCGTCTTCGGTAAGCCAGCCTTTGACCATCTGCATACGCTGTAGTGGCATACCCGGTTGCGTGGCTGTGCCAGCATCCTGACTGGCGACAACCAGAAATACCGGCTTGCGATTCGGTGCGTGAGCCAACTCACCCGCACTCTCCAACCTCCCCCCCATTGGCACACCCGCAGCGTAGGCTTTTTCTATCCGATCTGGGTCAGAACACAGGGCTTGTGGGTAGTCCCAACCGGCAAAAAAGCGGCTCGTCATTCGCGGACCACTCGTGCCGTAGACTTCTTTGCGCTGCAAGGCGTTAAACAGCGCATCCCTGCTATTTTCCTCGGCCCATATAACGGCCAAGCCGCCCGGATTGAATTCAAGTTTATCTGGCAAACCTGGCGGAATTCGCTTTCCCGCAGGAACACCTGCTCCGCCGTGACCTAGAAAGGCCCCTTCTTCCGCCGCTCCTGGCGTACCTAAGTGTGTATCCGTGCTGGCAATGAAACCAACCTCATAGGGGTTAACACCCAACTCGCGCGACAGTGCCATACCTTTGGTTAGAACCTCTCGCACAAAGCCGCTGTCGGGCTGCGGCAGATTATCCAAGGTAGCAATATTATCGATAGGCTGCTGCTCGAAAGCGCACAACTCGTCACTGGAAACGTTCGCTTTGAAATAGCACTCAGACGATCCCTTGTGTTGCATGATTTCCACAACGGGTTCGTAACGCATACGCTGCGCAGCGATTGCGGGCGTCATGGGGCTCCCATCATCACGTCGACCGCTGAACATATAGCCCGCGCTGATATTGGAATTATGCGGTATAACCAGCGCCTCGCACGTCCCGTTGGTGCCATCACCGCCAGCGCATTGCTGATCGAGTGCGTTCCAGAGCTTTTCGGCGCCGGGCTGATCAATGTAGCTAACTGGCAGCTTCGGCACATCGGCATTGCGGAAAACCACATTGCGATGCAAATTGCCGCCGCTATCGGCTTTAACACCGGTCCATTCGAAGCCTACCAGCGTTGTGAATTCACAGGACTCACTGCGATCGTAGTGCTTTTCAGCGGCGTCTTGCATCTCACCCCAAGGGGCCAAAGCCGCCTGCAAACAGATCTGGTCGTCTTTACCGCACATACCAAGATGACTGGCTCGAATTGAAGACATAATATTGAACAGGTAATAGGCACCGCGCTGCCAATTGCGATACAGCATGCACTGCCAGGATTCATGGCCCTGCACTCCCGGCGTGGTACACATGTAAACCTCGCCAATCAGCTCGGCATGGTCAGAGACCATGGCAAAATCCAGCGGCCTCGCCAAACCAAGCGCTCTGGCAGCCTTGCCATCGTCGGACCAGGGCTGAATACCAAGCCTGGCGCCCTGAGCAAATTCGTAGGCCTGCGCCGGTGTGGTGCGCGTTCCCTGTGTACTGGCATCCAAGGAATAGCGGGTGTGCACATGCAGGTCACCAAAAAATGGCTGTCGCAGAGAATCTCGCGCTGCACAAGGTTCGCGCTGTTCCGTATACTCAAGTTCTGGATACTCAAGTTCTGGATACTCAAGTTCTGGGGACTCAAGCGCAGTAGCGCCCAACGGCGTCAGCAGCAAAGCTATCAATAGCAGTAATCGCACGGGTGCTATAACGCTCTACCCGATGTGGAACCGTAACGCTGCGTATGCGCATCCAGTGCATCCAGTATGCCGTCGTGGCGCATGGCGATAATGTCGCGATAATCATCATGGGTAATAACGTAAAAGCTGCCATCGAACACCGCGTCCATGACGCGTTCCCCCACGGCAAGCGGTGAAATCCCGGAGGCAGTATCGGGCGCGGGTTGCTCGTGTTGTATGCCAGGATCAAGTGCCGCGGGACGTACCGCGAAAGACTGGGAAATCAAATTGGTATCAACCAGCCCCGGACACAACACAGACACACCAACGCCCTTCTCGGCCACTTCCATTGCCAGTGCCTCGGAAAGCCCCACTACAGCAAACTTGGTGGTGGTGTACAAACCTTCGGGCGGGCCGGATATCAAACCGCCCATCGATGCCGTATTAACGATATGCCCTTCGCCCTGTTCCACGAGCAACGGCAGGAATGTTTTGATACCGTGAATCACGCCATAGAGATTAACGTTGATGAGGTACTGCCAGTCCTTGATATCGGCATCCTGCATCAGGGCACCGATCCAAACACCGGCGTTATTGCACACCAGATGCACGGCGCCAAAAGCTTCCAGCGTTATATCACGCAGGGCCTCTACCGACGACAGGTCCGAAACATCGACCCGCACGGCAATCGCTGCTGCGCCGATATCTGCAGCCACCTGCGTGGCCTTGTCGATATCAATGTCCGCCACAGCTACTTTCATGCCGGCGGTTGCAGCCGCCCGCGCAATACCCTCACCAATACCCGAGCCTGCACCGGTTACAACGGCCACCTTGCCCTTTAAATCCTGCATGTACTGCTCCTGTGAACGTAATTCCAGCGGCTGTCGTGTATTTTAATCGTGCATGTTAATCAAGCCTGGCAATCAACCAGCACCTTGATGGCCTGCGACGTATCGCGTGCCATCTCAAACGCGGCGTCGATTTTCGACAATGGAAAGTGATGCGTGACCAGCTTGCCCGGATCTATCTGCCCGGACTGTAGCATCACTAACACTTCTTCAAATTCATTTTCGTAACCCATCGCGGGCACGATGGACACTTCTTTCGCCAACAACATGACCAGATCGACCGTCACCGGCTCCTTGTGCAGGCCGGTAAGGCAAATTCTGCTACCGGGGCCTGCCATGTTCACGATGGACTCAAACACCGACCGCACCCCCGTCGCCTCAAAATAGATTGAGCTTGCCGGCATGGGCATACCAAAAAACGGCTTGCTGCCATGCAGCTCTGCCAGCTTTTCAGCCAGCTGTGAATCGTCACCGCGCAATGCCAACGCGCCAAGTTCTGTGGCCCGAGCCAATCGCAGTTCAGAAAGATCGATCACTGCGGTATCGGTGAGTCCGCGGTAGGCCAGCACTTGCAGCAAGGACAAGCCAATGGGACCGGCGCCAAAAATGGCCGCTTTGTCAGTGGCTTCTGCTGCGATCCTGTTGGCACCGTGCTGCGCTACGGAGAGCGGCTCCACTAATGCCCCAAACTCACGCGGCAAATCAGCGGGAAGTTTCAGTGTGCTACCGATATCATTAGCGGCATTGCGCACTAACAGGAAGGGAGAGAAACCCCCTTCTGTGCCACCATTGCCAATATTGTTGCCATTGCTCATCGGCTGTACGACCACATGATCTCCAGGGCCGACATGACGCACATTTTCGCCCACCTCATGCACCTCTCCCCAAAGTTCATGTCCCAGCGGCATGGGCTGATCCGGGCCCGTGAGCCCACCCATGGCGAGATAGCCCAGGTCCGATCCGCATATACCGCACTCGCGTACCTTCACAACTACATCATCCGCACCGCAGCCAGGAGCGAGAACGTGGTCCAGACGCAAAACATCAACGCCGTGTATACGTGCCAGGGGAATGTCAGTCATAGGAGATATCCGGTAAAACTAGATGGTCGCACATGTGCGCGTCACCTGTGGCCGGATTATTGAACCGGCGAAGCGCAATTGCAACGGGCGCTGGTTCAGCACGCCAAGCACTGCCAAACTGTGCCTCGAACCCATGGGGCAACACACTATGACAGCAACCACCTGTGAACTCACTGTCGACTGGCTGGTGGCCGGCGCTGGCGCAGCGGGCATGACTAGTGCAGTGGTGGCACACCAGCTGGGCGGCAGCGTGCTGGTGGTGGAAAAAGAATCTGTGTACGGCGGCACCACAGCCAAATCTGGCGGCGTGGCCTGGATACCCGGCAATCACCGCCAGCCTGAGGCCGGTGTCACAGACAGCATCGAGGAAGGCTATGCCTATCTCAGTGCCCTTATTGGTGAGACGGTAAGTCCTGCGCGCCTGCGCGCTTACGCCGACCAGGCACCCCGGATGCTGCAGTTCATGATGCAGCACAGCCACGTGCACTACAGCGCACTGCCCTCTTACATGGATTACTACGAGAACCTGCCAGGTTACAAACCGGGCGGCAGATCAATGGACAACGCACCCTTTAACTTGCGCCGCCTGGGCGCGGAGGCACAACACATTCGTCTGGGGCATTACGACGATTTGATGCTGCCTTTTAACGTGACCATCAATGAAGGTCGTGCACTGCAGGAAATGGACGCCCGTGCTTTCTGGACCGGCTTTAAATTATTGGCGCGCTACCTGCTAGACATTCCGGCGCGTCTGCGCAAGCAGCGCGATAACCGCGTGACATTGGGCCCAGCGTTGGTAGCACGCTTGCGTCGCTCCCTGATGGATCGCGCTGTGCCGGTCTGGCTTAACGCACCGCTGACGGAACTGCTGGTGAAGAATGGTCAGGTGTGCGGCGCCATCGTCGAGCATGAGGGTGTGCAAAAACGTGTGACTGCGCGCCAAGGCGTGCTAATCGCAACGGGTGGCTTCTCCCATAACAGCGCCATGCGCAAGCGCTACCAACAGGAGCCGATCAGCAGCGACTGGACCGCCGCCGCACCTGGCGCGACTGGCGACGGCATTGTCATAGGAGAAAAAGTGGGCGCCGATCTGGGCTTCATGGGGAGTGCATGGTGGTCACCTACCTACAAAATCCCAGACGGTCGGGTGCTTGCCCTCATAGCAGGCAAATCCAACCCTGGTTCCATCATGGTGAACAAACTGGGCGCGCGTTTTGCCAACGAGGCGCAGCCGTATGAAGATCTGATCAAGGCACAATACGCCAGCAATTCTCGCGGTGAGCAGTCGATCCCGTGCTACCTGCTCTTTGACGCCAACTATCGCAGCAAGTATGCCGTGGGGCACATCAAGCCCGGCAAAGTTGAAGCGGATGCGCGTTTGCCTGAGGAAAATTTCAGTAGCGGCCTACTGACTCGAGCCGACTCTCTGGAGGCCTTGGCTAAGAAGCTCGGCATGGAGCCCACCACACTCGTCAACACAATCACCCGCTTCAACCAATATGCCATTAGGGGCGAAGATCCGGACTTCGGTCGCGGTGAGTCTGAACATGATCGCTACTATGCAGACCCGAGGGTGTCACCCAACCCATCCTTGGGCCCACTGGATAAAGCCCCCTTCTATGCCCTGCGCTGCGAGCCAGGAGACCTGGATACCAAGGGCGGACTATTGTGTGACGAGTTCGCCAGAGTATTAGACAAGCAGGGACAGGTTATCCCGGGGCTTTATGCGTCTGGCAATGCCAGCGCCGCCGTCATGGGAGACACCTACCCGGGTGCCGGAGCGACCATCGGTTCAGCAATGACCTTTGGCTACATCGCCGCGCGCCATGCCATAGAAGACAGCCATGGATGACATGCCATACATAACCGCTAGGGATACCGCACATGACTGACCCTAAATACGCTTTCCTCAAGCCCGGTAACTACGCACGGGGTTGGCATATCGTCCTGTTCTCGCAAGAACTGTCCGTAGGTGAAGTCAAGCAGCTGCACTACTTTGAACAAGACCTGGTGGCCTATCGCGGCGAATCCGGACGCGTCGCTATTCTTGACGCACACTGCCCACACCTGGGTGCCAATCTGGGCAGCGGGGAGGGCCGCGTGCGGGGCGACAACATCGCCTGCCCTTTTCATGGCTGGACTTTTAATCCCAGCGGACAATGTGTGGAAATACCCTACGCCAGCAGTATCCCGGAAAAGGCCGTTAACGCATTGAAGGGGTGGCCGGTGCTGGAAAAAAGCGGCTACATAGCCCTATGGCATGACAAAGAGAACAACGCGCCTGAGAACTACATGCCTGACATACCCGAGTGGGATTTGCCTGACTGGGGTGACTGGACCTTTTATCGTTCGCGCATCCAGGCCAATGCCTGCGACGTCATTGAGAACATTGTCGACGTCGCACACTTTCCGCACGTTCACGGCGGCTTTGTACGCAAATTTGAAAACCGCTTCACCGATCGCAGCGTTACGCAGTTATCAACCATAGAGCGCGACCCCAATGCCAGCATGATTATTCCGCCGGGTGTGCCTTTCGATCTGGAGGATGCAAGGGGAGAAGCCGGCGCCCAGGCAGACGCCTGGGGCGATGCTACCTACCATGGCCCCTCCATCATGTATTACTACACCGAGTCGCGCAGCCCGGAAGTCAGTTTCCGTGCCTGGTGGGTGAACTGCCACACGCCGGTGAACGGCGAGGAAATGGACCTGTGTTCTGCAGTGATTGTCAGTGGCATTGACGGCATGCCTATCACCCAGGAATTCGCAGAACTCTATCCGCACATGGCCCATGTGGCCTTTGGCCAGGATGTGGAAATCTGGAAGGACAAAGTCTACCGGGAAGACCCCATACTGTGCGATGGCGACGGGCCGATCAACAAGCTGAGGCGCTGGTACGAGCAGTTCTATGTGCCGCTAGAACCGGGTTGAATACGGGTCGCGAGCGGCCTTTAAAGACACTCTCAGCAAGACCGGCAGCGCGCTCTCGAAAAGACCGGCAGCGGCGCTGTCGGTAAACGTAGCGTCGCACAAAAAAGGGCCCGGCGCGGATAGCGGCGGGCCCTTTGGGGGATCCTACGGAATGACGGTTACTTGTTACCCAATTTGATGTGCTTGCGCGAAGCGACGCTGGGCTGACCGCTGATTCCGGAATCTATAACGTTAATTTTATTGCCTGTTTTCAGGAAGTTACGCGTTTGTTCTGCGATGGAGTCTGAAGTTTCTATAGCAGCGGGCTCTTTCTTTTTCGCTGCCGCGCGTGTTGGTTTACGTGCCATGGAACGACCTTATGCGGTTTCTACTATGAATAAGCGGCATACTATAGCGGAAATAGACCTAAAAATCTCCCTCAAATCCCAACCGTTAGCGATCACTGTAGCTTGGTTCGCGCTTTTCGAAGAAGGCCCTTCCTGCCTCTTGGGCATCTTCGGTCAGGGATAAAAGCGCTTGGTGCCGGTCTTCCAGGGCCATGGCGGCTTCAAGGCTGCCGGCATCGATATTCATATTCAGCGCCTCCTTGGTCAGGCGCAATCCCATGGGTGATGTACGCAGCAAATCGGCCACCAATGGCGCTGCCGCTTGCTCTAGCTCGGCATCGGGCACCACCTCAGACACCAGGTTTACAGCGAGCGCCCGTGGCGCATGAATAAAACGTCCGGTCATCAGCAACTCTGACGCCACTGAAACACCCACAAGACGGGGCAAGAAGTAGCTGGAGCCCATATCACAGCCAGTGAGACCGATTTTGATGTAAGCGGCGTTCAGCTTGGCGCTGTCACCCGCGATACGCATATCCGAAGCCAAGGCGAGGCTGAACCCTCCTCCACATGCCGCGCCCTGTATCAGTG
>JBLFXU010000145.1:0-7385 GCA_047609575.1 Bacteroidia bacterium
AGTGCACTTGTAGATGAAATCTGCGTAGTCGGACGTGACAACAAACCCGTGGGCAAAACCCGGTGGCACCCAGAGCATTTTGTGATTCTCTGCGCTTAAGGTGACGCCAAACCACTTGCCCAGCGTCGGTGAGCTTCGACGCAAATCCACAGCAACATCGAATACTGAACCTGACACCACGCGCACCAGTTTTCCCTGGGTGTGCTCCATCTGGTAGTGCAGTCCGCGCAGAATCCCGCGGGATGATCGGCTGTGATTGTCTTGTACAAAGTTCAGATCAAAGCCTGCATCGGCAAAAGCTGCGTCACTCCAGGATTCCAGAAAAAACCCACGATCATCGCCAAAGACCTTTGGTTCGAGCACAAAGACATCCTGCAGCGAAGTTTCGACAAAATTCATGCGAACACCACTCCTTCATCATTCAATAGATTTTTCAGGTAAACACCGTAGCCACTTTTCTCCAGCGGTGCGGCCAGTGCCAGCAACTGCTCGGCACTGATGTAGCCCATGCGATAGGCGACCTCTTCAGGGCACGCAATTTTGAGACCCTGGCGCTCTTCCACCACGCGGATAAAGTTTGCTGCGTCCAGTAGAGAGTTGTGTGTGCCGGTGTCGAGCCAGGCTGTACCGCGACTCATCACCTCGACTCTCAGGTCGCCCCGTTCCAGGTAGACTTTGTTTATGTCGGTGATTTCCAGTTCACCCCGGTGGGACGGCTGCACGTTCTTGGCAATCTCTACTACGTCGTTGTCGTAGAAATACAGGCCGGTCACCGCATAGTGTGACTTCGGATTCTCTGGCTTTTCCTCAATGTCCAGGGCTACACCCTTGTCATCGAAGTTAACCACGCCATAACGTTCAGGGTCCTGGACGTAATAGGCGAACACAGATGCCCCCTCGTCCCGCGACGCTGCGCTGCCCAATTTTTGGCTGAATCCGCCGCCATAGAAAATATTGTCCCCAAGCACAAGGCTGGCCGGGGAGTTACCGATAAATTCTTCGCCGAGGATAAACGCCTGGGCCAAGCCATCCGGGGAGGGCTGTACGCAGTAGCTGATATTGATGCCCCACCTGGAGCCGTCGCCGAGTAAATCTTGAAAAGGGGTCTGGTCGCGGGGTGTGGTAATGATGAGGATGTCCCGAATGCCGGCGAGCATTAGCGTTGCCAGCGGGTAGTAGATCATCGGCTTGTCGTAAATGGGCATGAGCTGCTTGCTGACAGTACTGGTCAGTGGGTGCAGACGGGTGCCTGAGCCCCCCGCGAGAATAAGGCCTTTGTAGGCTTTTGTTGTCATTTTTATATGTTCCTAAACGAAAGAGCCGAAATTATAGCGGTAGAAGCAGCGCACTGGCGACTGACCGAGGGCCTATAGTGCTGTCCGCGCGCGATTATGCGGGGTGCTTCACACTTATTTTTCACCACTATTCATTGACTTAGGGAAATTTGCCCCCATTGAGACAATGCTGGATTGCCCCGAAGGGTTATACCGCGGGGGTGGATTTTTAACCAGTGGCTGATTAAAATCTAGCCCCTTTTGCTGGGGGTACTTCTGGCTCTTGGGCTGGAAGAGGTCTCAGGGCTACTTTCACCCCCCTTTAGGTTCCCTACAAATTCACGCGATCATACCCAATGAGGACGCCAAAATTAGGCATCTAGGCACAGTGCAGGCGGACGTTGAACACCTGGAGGGCGCCGGAAATGCGCCCCTTTCCCAGGAGTGCAAGCCCCTGCGTATTGCCTTGCTGGGCTATCGCAGCCAGCCCTATGGTGGTGGCCAGGGCGTGTATATCCGCTTCCTGAGCAAGGCACTGGTCGAAGCAGGGCATACGGTGGATGTCATTTCCGGGCCGCCATACCCCCATTTGGACCCCCGAGTGCGCCTGATCGAGCTGCCAAGCATGGATTTGTTCGAAAATGGGCTGGATTCACTGCGCCCGCACCACTTGAAGTCGTTCAGCAATATTGCCGAGTGGCTGGGCAAGCTTACCGGGGGCTTTGCCGAGCCTTATGCTTTTGGCCGCCGAGCGGTCAGATATCTGCGCCAGCACGGCCACAATTACGACCTGATTCATGATAACCAGAGCCTCAGCTGGGGCATGCTGAAGATTCAGCACATGGGCCTGCCTTTGGTCACAACCATTCACCACCCGATCACCAGTGATTTGCGCATCGCGTTGAATGCAGCCAGTGGCTGGCGTGAGCGACTGCTGATCCGGCGCTGGCATGCTTTTCTGAATATGCAGAAAAAAGTGGTTAAGCGCCTGCGCAATATTGTCACGGTATCGGATTGTTCACGGCAGGACATTGCCCGTGATTTTGGTCTGCAACCTGCGGGTATCAGCTTGGTATACAACGGGATTTGCACCGACACCTTCAAGCCCCTGCCCGATATACAGCGAAATCCGCGCAGGCTCATGGCCACCTGTTCGGCGGACGCACCCCTGAAGGGGCTCAAGTATCTGTTGCGCGCCTACGCGATCCTGCTCAAAAAGTATCCAGATCTGGAGCTGTTGCTCGTCAGTAAGCCCCAACCTGGCGGTGACACCGAGAAACTCGTGCGCACCCTGGGCATCCAGGACAAGGTCCAGTTCGTTAATGGCATTAGCACCGAGCTCATGGTGCGCTACTACGCCGAGGCTGCAATTGCGGTATGTCCTTCGGTGTACGAAGGTTTCGGCCTGCCCGCCGGGGAGGCCATGGCGTGTGGCGTGCCGATTGTTTCCACCGATGGCGGCGCCCTGCCGGAAGTTGTGGGTGATGCAGGTGTGATTGTGCCAGCAAAGAATGCCGATGCGTTGGCGGCAGCAATTGATGAATTGCTGCAGGACCCCCAGCGACGCGACGAACTTAGCGCGAAGGCCATGCAGCGTATAGACGACCATTTCTGCTGGCATGTTTGCGCACAGCAGATGACGGACTACTACCACCAGGTGATGGAAGATAATGCAGACAGTTGATTTCACTCATTTGCCACTGCGCGCCGGCGACACGGTGCTGGATCTTGGCTGTGGCGAGGGTCGCCACGTTATCTCGGCTTATGTAGAGGCCGATGTGCATGCGGTGGGCGTAGATCTATGTTTGGAGGATTTGCAGGCGACCCGAGAAAAATATGAGGCGTTTGCTGAGCCTGATAATGAGGCTAAGTCCTTTGGCTTGTCTTCGGCCAATGCGCTGGCATTGCCCTTTGCCGATGATACGTTCGACAAAGTTATTTGCAGCGAGGTGCTGGAGCACATTCCGGATTACCATGGCGCACTGCGTGAGATCGAGCGCGTACTAAAGCCCGGTGGCCTGTTTTGCGCCAGTGTGCCGCGCACCTGGCCGGAAAAGATTTGCTGGGCACTGAGTGATGCCTATTACAAGGTACCGGGCGGACACTTACGCATTTTCCGCGGCGCGCAGTTGCGCACAGAAATAGAACAACTGGGTTTTAAGCACTATGCCCGTCACTGGGCGCATGCCTTGCATGCACCGTTCTGGTGGCTGAAGTGCCTGTTCTGGGATAGCCAGGACACCAACTGGTTGGTGAAACAATACCATCGGCTGTTGGTTTGGGACCTTATGGAAAGGCCGGCACTGACCCGGATACTGGAGAAAAGCATGAACCCCATTTTGGGCAAGAGCGTAGTGATGTATTTCCGTAAGGAATTGGCCTCATGAGCGGTCTGTATCTCAGCCGGGGCCTGTTCCCCGAAGAATTCCTGCGCCCCACGGTGCAATTCATCCTCGATTGCCAGCGCGACAGTGGAGAAATCCCCTGGTTCGAAGGCGGCTACACCGACCCCTGGGACCATGTTGAGTCTGCGATGGGTTTGTCTATTGGTGGCGAGCTTGATGCAGCGCGCAAGGCCTACGAATGGCTTGCGGCCAACCAGTTGGAAGATGGCAGTTGGTGGGCGTCCTACCGTGGTGACGAAGTCGACAATGGCTCCCGCCGCGAATCAAACTTTGTTGCCTACATTGCTACCGGCGTATGGCACCACTACCTGATCAGCGAAGATGCGCAATTTCTGCGCGCAATGTGGCCTACGGTCCATGCGGCGATAGGCTTTGTGCTTTCTTTGCAAAGTGAACACGGCGAAATTGACTGGGCGGCAGACGCGAATGGCAATCCCAAGGGTGATGCTCTGGTGACCGGTTGTAGTTCGATTTACAAGAGCCTGGAGTGTGCGGCCAACATCGCTGTGACACTTGGCGAAGACAGCGCGCAATGGTTTACTGCACGCGAACGTCTGGGCCATGCACTGCGCAAGAAGCCGGAGCGTTTCGATCGCACATGGGAGAGTAAGTCGCGCTATTCCATGGACTGGTTCTATCCAGTGTTAGCAGGCGTGTTCACCGGCGCCGATGCTCGTGCCAGACTGACTGCCCGTTGGGATGAGTTTGTCGAAGAAGGCCTGGGTTGTCGCTGTGAAAAACAGGAGCCCTGGGTCACGATCGCAGAATCTTGTGAATTGGTGATGGCTCTGTTGGCAGCTGGCGATCATGCACGTGCGGTGGAGGTTTACAGCTGGCTGCATCAGTGGCGCTACAAAGACGGTTCCTACTGGACCGGCTATCAGTTAGTAGAAGATTTACTGTGGCCGGATGAGCGTCCTACCTGGACCACCGGCGCGATTCTGCTGGCAGCGGATGCCTTGACCGAACATACCGCTGCATCGCGTTTGTTCTGCGAAGTGCGCTTACTGGATAGTGAAACTGATGACATACCGGATGAGGAAGATAAGCGGCGTATTCTAGCGGATTAGTAGTCTGTCAGTTGAGTGAGCGGGCTGCATGTTGAATGCCCGCTACGCCTTACAGCCTCCGTAAAACCCCCAAGCTATTTACCCGACCCAAATCTTCGAACAATCCTGAAGCGCAGGCCATGCGGTACACCGCATATGGCGCTTGGCCACCTTCATACGCGTCTTCGAATATGTCGTGAATGGCGAGAATGCCGCCGCGCTTCAGGTGAGGTGTCCAGCAGCGGTAATCGGTTAGCGCCGCTTGCAGGCTGTGGCCGCCATCAATAAATACCATTGCCAATGTTGTTTGCCAGTGCCGTGCCGCGGCTTCGGACCCGGCCACTACCGGTACCACTACTTCCTGCAGACCTGCCCTGCTGATATTGCGGCGAAATTCTCTAAAGGTATCAAACAGACCCTCGCCGTCGTCATACAGATCCGGGTCGTGAAAAAACTCGCCTTTTTGATGTTCCTCTGAGCCCCGATGATGGTCCAACGCGAATACGGTGCTGTGATTTGTGCGGCAGGCCAACCCGAGATAGATGGTCGATTTACCGCAGTAACTGCCAATTTCCAGAACAGGGCCGGACACGCTGGCGTCCAGCGCGTGGTCGTATAGGGCCTGGGCCTCATCCTCGGCCAGGAAGCCTTTAATCTGATCCATATTGGCAGGCAGGTCCGGGATCATAGGGTGTCTCTCGAGGCGGGCAATAGTTAAAGCGTAAAGGGTAAAGGGTAAAGCGTGGGCAAGGTAGCTGTTTTCAAGAAACGTGGCAAGGTCGTGCAGGTTCAGTTAGAGGAACGAGGGTGGTGGCTCAGTTTGAAATCAAGAGCCGTTACTGAGGAGCACGAGAGCTAGTGTGTCATCGGGGGCGTCTGGCGACAGGACGTCGCCAGTCGAGCCTGTACAGGGATGTACGCTTTTTGGCGCGGCAGGCGTCCCCGGTCCCCGGTGACACACTAGCTCTCGTGCTCCGTGACCCATGAATATATTCACATTTAGCCACTACCGGAACGAGGCATGGCAGCGGAGGGCTCTAATTCGCGTGCTATTATGGCCCGCATCTATAGCCCCAAGCGGACCCGTCTGGGCAATGAAACTGGAAATTCCCCCATTTAGTACAGCGCACGTGCTGGTTGTTGGCGACCTGATGCTGGATCGCTACTACCACGGCTCGGCTTCGCGTATCTCTCCTGAGGCCCCGGTGCCTGTGGTGCAGGTGGAGGCCGTCAGCGATCGCCCCGGCGGGGCGGGCAATGTTGCCGTCAATCTGGCAACGCTGGGTGTTAACACCCGCTTGCGTGCCGCAACCGGTGACGATACGCAGGCCGATAGCCTGCGGGCCTCGTTGGCCGCTGCCGGCGTGTCTTGCGAGCTACACCGACACGAGGCACTCGCCACCACGACCAAATTGCGTGTCATCAGTCGGCATCAACAGCTGTTGCGTCTAGACTTTCAAGAGGCGTCGTTGCCGTTGCCTCAACCCGAACCTCTGGACGATCTGTTGCAGGGCTGCGATGTCCTGCTGCTGTCCGATTATGGCCGTGGCGCATTGTTAGAGCCCGAACGCCTGGTGGCTGCGGCGCGTGCCCGGGGGATACCCGTGCTGGTAGATCCCAAAGGGCCAGACTTTGAGCGCTTTACCGGGGCTGATCTGCTCACGCCCAATCGACAGGAATTTGAAGCGTTAGTCGGAACCTGCTCTACAGAAGCGGAACTTGCGACCCGGGGGTTGGCGCTCATCGAAGCGCTGAATCTGGGCGCGCTGTTGATCACCCGCGGCGAGCAGGGCATGACCCTGTTGCGACCCGGTCACGCCCCTTTGCATTTGCCGGCGCGGGCGCGGGAGGTTTTTGATGTGACCGGCGCTGGCGACACTGTTGTGGCCATCGTGGCTGCCGCCCTGGCAGCAGGCAGTGCACTGCCAGAGGCGGTTGCTTTGGCCAATCTGGCGGCTGGGCTGGTTGTGGCCCAGCTCGGTACTGCCGCTGTCAGTGTGCCGCAACTGCGCCGTGCCCTGGCGCTGGAACAGGGTGTTGAGCGCGGCGTGCTGGGGCTGGAGCAACTGCAGCGGGCAGTGGCAGATGCACGTGCCCAGGATGAGCGAGTGGTGTTCACCAACGGCTGTTTCGACATTCTTCACGCTGGCCATGTGGCCTATCTGGAGGAGGCCAGTGCGCTGGGAGCGCGCTTGATCGTTGCCGTAAACAGCGACGATTCAGTGCGCCGGATTAAGGGTGATGGCAGGCCGGTCAATAATCTGGAGCGTCGCATGGCGGTGTTGGCTGGGCTGGAATCTGTAGACTGGGTAGTGTCTTTTGATGCCGATACACCCGAGGTGCTGCTGCGCGATTTACAGCCAGATGTGCTGGTGAAGGGCGGCGATTACGCCAGCCCTCAGGAGGTTGTGGGCTGGCAGATCGTCGAGGAATATGGCGGTCAGGTGCGCATCATGGGTCGTGTTGACGGCGTATCCACGACCGCGACGGTGCGCCATATTCGCGAAAATAGTAAGTGCTGACTAACCCACAATCCCTTTAGCAATATGAATATTCTGTTCCAGGTGCGCCTGTGAGAGCGTGCCAATCAATGCCGAACCATTGCCGCAGTGAGCCATTGCCAACGCCAGGCTTGTAGTGAGTTGCTCAGCCTCAAG
>JBLFXU010000146.1:0-7385 GCA_047609575.1 Bacteroidia bacterium
GTCCGGGGGTGAATGGTGCCGGCCGGTCGAAGACCGAACCAATGAGCTTTAACTCTGAACCCTGTCTATCTTAGAAACGGCTGCTGGCGGGGTCAACAGTAAAACGGCCAGGTATGGAAGTAAATTGAGGCTTTGTGAGATAGGTTTTGCCCTTTAGAACCTCATTTTGCCATTGTCGCTGTGTTCGCTTTGGCTAGTGCTTTGATAGGGTAGATTGACTCGATCGGAAGTTTCGTAAACTGGTCGGCTTTCTGGCTTTCCGGGCAATGGGTGCGTAATTGAGAAAACAAGAGTCAGTGGCGATGCTTCCCGTAGTCGCGGGCCAGGCTGGTTTGTCTTTGATAATGGGCATTTCCCTGGCTGGATTCGTTCCTATTCTTGGCACTATTGTGTAGCGGCGGGGTGAATTCGTGAAGGTGTTCAAACTTTGGCGTAGTATGTGACCACAAGGCGCGCCACTTACCGCCTAGTGACACTATAATAACGCTCTGGTCCTGCCGCTGTGGTTCTTCATATTCAGCATCGTGGGCCGTGCCAACCGAATTAGGAAGATTGCCCTTGCGCGTGGATCGTCGACCATGTCGATAGAAGACCAGAGTCAGGAAAAACTGGTAGAGAGGGCTATGTCGGCCTTTCGCTGGGTGGCGGCGCTGCGATTCGTTGGGCAAGTGATCAGTTGGGTATCCACGATTTTTGTCATTCGATTTCTGTCCCCAGAGGATTACGGGGTCATAAGTTTGGCGGAGGTCTTTCGCGTCTTTCTGATATTTTTCTCGGCTATGGGCCTGGGCCAAGGGCTGGTAAAGGTTGATAAACTAACGCCCTCCCTGGTGCAGAAGACGCTTGGGCTGATTGTTCTCATTAATATCGGCCTGTTTACTCTGCAGTTTTTTTCCGCTCCTTATGTCGCCGCTTTTTATAATAATGAGGATCTGGAACTGGTATTGCAGGTGCTCGCTTTTACCTACCTTTTCATACCATGGACAGACGTACCACAATCCCTTATTGCTCGAAATCTCGATCATAAGCTCACATCAAAGGTTACCTTTCTTTCTGCTATTCTGTCGTCGGCTCTAAGTCTTACCCTCGCTTATATGGGCTTTGGCTACTGGGCATTGGTTGCGGCTGTCGTATTCACAATGGCCTTTGACTGTATTGGATTTAATTTCCTTATTAGCTATCGGCGTATTCCATCATTTTCTCTGAATGGAGTGGGCGAAATATTTCGCTTTGGCGCGCTCATAGCTGTTGGTGATTTAATCTATGTCGCCTATAGCAAGGTTGATGTGGCAATTGCGGGAAAATTTTTCTCGGTGGCGGAAGTCGGACTTTATGGGGTGGCTATTCAACTGTCGACCATGTTGATGTCCAAGAGCATTCCGCTGTTCAAAACGGTTGCGTTTCCAGCTTTTGCGCGAATGGAGGCGGGCTCCGATGATAGCAATGGATATTTGGTGACTACGCTGCGATTTGCCACCATGTTGATATTTCCAGTCTTTATTGGCGTTGCGCTGGTCGCAGAGGATCTAATCGGTATTGTTCTGGGCAGTAAGTGGACGGAAATATCTCTTGTCTTTTCAATTCTGGTGGTTAGTGTGCCTTTCAGAATTGTCGCTTATGTTATGACGCCGGCCGTCTTGGCGGCTGGCGGTGCCAGGCTTGATATGGTGAATTCCCTTATTACACTCGTTTTTTTAACCGGTGGTATCTTTCTGTTGCTGCCAATGGGTTTCGAAGGCGTAGCGCTGGCTTGGAGCCTCACCTCCCTGTGTCTGTTTCTATTAGCCGTTATTCGAGGCGGGCGGTTGCTAAATATTCCGGCGGGACGATTGTTTGGAACATTGTGGCCTGCGCTCCCCGTTACGCTGTTGATGTGTTTCGTGGTGTTGATTGTTGACACGAATTTCCCTGATATCACTGGGGTGCTTGCGCTGTACAAAATCCCTCTAGCAGCGGCTGTCTATGCGCTGGTTTTCTGGACACTATTTCGCACTAGAAGCCTTGAGTTGATTCGAGTCACGCGCCGGTTGCTAGGCAAATGAGCAGCCTTCGCTGTCCGGTGCTTTGCCGGTGGCGCGAATCTGCTCGCTGGATTCTGGATATGCCCAATGGATATTCCCGATGAGCACCGTTAAGAAGCCTCGTGTACTTGTGCTGGATGCGGACATGATTCCGTGTCTTGCGGTGGCGCGTTCACTGTGGAAAAAGGGCTGTCAGGTGGACGTTGCCGGTCATACGCAGGCTCCTATCACCCGCTACTCTAGAGCAGTGGATCGGTGTTTTACCTACCCCAATCCCTTGTCCGACACGGATAAATACCTCGATTGGTTTGAGCAACAAACGAAATCAACGCAATACGATCTGGCAATACCTGTCACCGAGCGAACCATGTCAGCATTGTCTTCGCAAAGGGATCGTTTTTCGCATGTAAAAATTGCTATGCCGGAGGTCGAGAGCCTTGAACAGGTAATCGACAAGTCGAAAACGATGTCGTTGGCCCGGCAAGTCGGTGTGCCTGTTCCTCGTGGAGTGGAATTGCAGTCCATGGAGGGCCTCGATGAGCTGATTGATGATCTGAACTTCCCTGTGGTGTTGAAGCCAACGCGTTCTATCGGCGCCGGTGGTGCTGGCGGGAGCCAGCTTTATGTCAGCTACGCCTTTGATCGATCCGAATTACAAGCAGGCTGTGCCCATGCTCTGCGTTTTGGCTCGGTGTTGTTGCAAGAGTATTTTCATGGGGCGGGTGTTGGAATTGAGCTGATAGCCAAGGACGGAGAAATTGCCTATGTCTTTCAGCACCGGCGTTTGCATGAAGTTCCTCTGACGGGTGGAGGTAGTAGCCTGAGGCGTAGCGAGCCTGTGAATCCTGAACTATTGGAGGCATCGAGACGACTCGTCGAGGTCCTGCATTGGAATGGCGTTGCCATGATAGAGTTCAAGTTGGACGACGTGACAGGGGAGTTCCGTCTCATGGAGGTCAACGGTCGCTTTTGGGGGTCTCTTCCCCTGGCGCTTGCCTCCGGGGCCGATTTCCCGGGTATGCTGCTAGACATGGAATTAACGGGAGCCGTGACGTCTTCGCCACCGTACCGGGAGTCTATGTACTGTCGCCTACTATCGCGAGATTTGCAGTGGTACGAGGCAGTGCTGCGAGCCGACGCTTTATCTCCCATTGTGCGGGTGCCGCCAAGGTTAGAAATTATCAAAGAGTTGGCCCTGTGTTTTTCCTGGAAACATCGCTTTGATGTGCAGAGCTGGCGTGATCCAGTGCCCGGCCTTGTTGACGTCGGCCGCGTTCTTTTAAACTATCGGCGGCGTTTGGCTTCGCTAAGATCGGATAGACGGTTTCGCGCGGCGCAGGTCAAGGTGTGGCGCAGTGGAGCGGTTGAGGCCCGGCTCAGTCAAGCCCATTCGATGCTGTTTCTTTGCTATGGCAATATAAATCGCAGTGCTCTCGCAGACTTGATGCTGCGGCCCTATGCCGAGGATTCCGGATACACGTTAGAGTCCGCAGGTTTTCATCACGAAAGCGACCGGCAGACGGATCCCGTAATGGCTGATTTGGCGAATGAACGGGGTTTGCAGGCTGGGGCGTTTCGTTCCAGCACGGTTACACCGGAAATGTTAGCTCGTAGTGACATTATTTTTGTTATGGAAAAACGCCATTATGATCAGGTCATGGCGATGGATAGCAGTGCTGGAGAGCGAACATTTTTGCTGGGCGCGCACTCCAGTGTCGATGATTGGGGCCCTGAAATTGACGACCCTCATGGCTGTTCCTTCGATATCTATAGAGAGTGTTATGCGCGTCTAGATGCGGCTGTAGCTGCAATTAAGGCCATGATTGCCGCACAGGATCAAGGCTGACTATGTCAGACGATGTCAAAGGCAGGAACTATTCTGCCACTCACGTCACACTTGCGGCTTGTGAAGCGCTGGGGGCGCAGTTAGTATTGGCGCAATTGTGCCTCGCTGATAGCCCAATGTGGCGTGATACGTTCGGGTTAATTGAATTTTGAGTTGTAAATGATATGAATTTGCAGGGTGAAGTGATTGCGATATTACGGGCGACGCTGGGAGTTCCGGAAGGCTCCATTGTGGACGCTGCTGACACCCCGGTGCTGGGTGCAATTCCCGAAATGGATTCGATGTCGGTGGTTGGAATTCTTGCTAGCCTGGAAGATCAGTATGGGATTATGGTCGATGACGATGAGATCGACGCGGAGGTGTTTGCTACGGTTGGTAGCCTCACCGCGTTTGTAGAGTCTAAGCTCGGCTGATTGATGAACTCTCGAAAATTTGAAATCAGCGCTGACTTTCTGGAGGTCCAGGGGCGTCGCTTGTTTTATCTTCTGTTGACTCCCAATGAACAGAAAATCCGCGGTTCAGTTTTATACCTGCCTCCTTTTGCGGAGGAGATGCAGCTTTCTCGACGCTCCGTATCTGTTCAAGCGCGTCTTCTCGCTGAAGTCGGCTATTGTGTCATGCTGCTCGACCTGACTGGTTGTGGTGATGCGGCGGGAGAGTTTATTGATGCCTCTTGGGAGAAATGGCTGGGCGATGTCCATGGCGCGGCCGATCATCTGTTATCCCTGTCAGGATCTGAATCTCTAAATTTGTGGGGTCTGCGCCTTGGCGGTTTACTCGCAGCTCAAGTTGCAGTAGAGCGCAGTGATATTTCCAGGCTACTACTTTGGCAGCCAGTGCTAAATGGTGAGCAACAGGTAGACCAGTTCCTCCGCTTGCAAGTCGCCGCGGACGTCCTCGCAGGTGATGTCAATATTGTGCGTAGCGATTTGTGGGGGAAGTTGCGCGACGGCGAGAGCCTGGAAATTGCCGGTTACGATTTAACTCCCGACCTTGCGCTGCCTATGAGCGGCGTCCGCTTGGCGACGTTGCTGCCTAGCTGTCCCGTAGAGTGGTTTGAGGTGGCCGCGGTCGCTGCTACTGAGCTGAGCGTAGCGGGCCAGCGCTCGGCAACCCGATGGCGTGAAGAGGGAGTCGATGTGCGGACAAAACGGTTAGTAGGCGAGCCTTTCTGGCGGAACCTTGACGCCTCGGCCAGTTCACAGTTGCTTGAGTCTACACTGGCGGCGATGGAGCAGGTCTCGTGACATTTACGGAGCAGGGAATTGTGTTTGACTGCGATGATAACCGCCTCGTCGGCGTCGCTGCAGTTCCTGAGACACCTTCTACCACGGCGGTGCTGATTCTTGTTGGCGGTCCGCAGTGCAGGGTAGGCAGCCATCGTCAGTTTACGTTGTTAGCTCGGCATCTTGCCGAGGAGGGCTATGCTTCCTTACGCTTTGATTACGCAGGAATGGGTGATAGCGAAGGAGAACCATCCAGTTTCGAGCAGGCCAGCGACGATATCAGCGCGGCAATTGGCGCCTTGCGAGAGCGGTTACCGGAAGTAAAACGAATCGTACTCTGGGGTCTATGTGATGCGGCTTCTATGGCTATGATATACGCTCCGACTGCGCCTGACATTGCCGGCCTGGTACTGCTCAACCCTTGGGTGCGCCAGGGTGAGTATCTGCCGAGAATGCGGCTTAATCGTTATAAGTCGCGCTTTTTTGACCTCGCTTACTGGGGGCGCATGCTGCGCGAACCTGCAACTTTTGTCGATTCAATGCGGAATCTGATCGAAGCGCTTGTCGGCCAGGCACGCGGTGCTGTGTCCGGGCAGAAAGATGAGACCTCTTTTGTCACGCTAATGCGCGATGGGCTGCTCTCTTATTCTGGCAAGGTTCAGGTGATTCTTAGTGGCAACGATCTGACCGCAAGCGAATTTACTGCTCTCGTAGAAGAAGATAAACACTGGCAAGCGGCGCTGGACAGGCCACAAGTTGAACAACGTAATTTACCGGGCTCCGACCATACTTTTTCTCGCCGTGAGTGGCGAACAGAGGTCGAGACGTTAACGACCGATTGGTTAGCCAAATTCGACGGTACCGCGGGATAACGAGCCAGTACTTTCATCCGGACGTTGTGCAAGGGATCAGCTTCTCGCACGGACGGGGCGGGTTACCAGAATTGCTCGGCCAGCTTGGTCGCAGTTAGAGCCAGATCAGACATCAGATGGATGTGCTTTGGTGTTGGGGTCTACCGCTTATCCATAGTTCAAAAACGTTAAATATCCAGACTAACTCGCCATAGTAGGCTGCATGTTCGCTTTGGTGCATAGCAATTGTACGATCAATGAACTCTGGTCGTATTAAGCCGCGCTGCTTCAGTTTCAGCAAATTGTCGTAGGCCATTTCTCTTAGTGGTTTATAGGTGCGCATCCAGACACCGAAGGGTAAGCCAAAACCCTGTTTACTCTTGTTAATAGTTGCGTCGGGTAGCCAGTTCTGCAAAGAGTGTTTGTAGAAGTGTCGTAAGTTCGCATTCTTGATTTTCCAGTTGCTAGGGAGGCCGCAGGAAAAGTCTACCAGGTGATCATCAAGCATCGGGTACACCACATCAACACCAGCCAGGGCACACATATGGCTGACTTTTCTCAGGTCGTTGTCTGCCAGCGTGTTTTGCCAATCCAGATAGAGCATACGATTCAAGTCCGAGCCTTCATCGGGTCGTTGGTAGATGTCGCGCTGCAACTCAATAGGCTGTTGTGTATCGACTTCGGCCAGAAAGTCATCGGAGAATATCTCTGAGGCAGCATGACGATGCAGAAAATTGTAGCTCTGCAGTCTCTGTGGCAGTGGCGTGTTGGCCTGTTCAAGATAACTGCCGGCTTTGCTCGCCAGGGGTACCGCAGCGGGTAACATTTTTACCAATGGTTCGATTAATCCACGGCGAATCGCCCCGGGAATCAGCTGGTAACGCTCAAATACGTTTTGCTTGATATAGCGCTCGTTGCCAGCAAATATCTCATCTCCACCGTCGCCAGCCAGTAGAGTGTCTACGCCGTTATCAGCAGCCATGCGTGCACAAAAATACGCCGGTAGCGCAGAAGAATTCCCGAATGGTTCGTCGTAGCTGGTGGCTATGAGGGGTAAAGCATCCACTACATCCTTGGCTGTGACATAGTATTCGTTGAGTTTTACGCCAAAGTGCTTTGCCGTAATTCTGGCAAAGGCCATTTCGTCGTAGCCTTCCGCCGCAAACCCAATGGAGTAGGCCTCGGCATCTTTACGCTCAAGTTCCGCCATTACGCCGGTCACAGTGGAGCTATCCAGGCCGCCACTGAGGAAAGCGCCGATTTTGCCTTCTCGGGGTACGCTATTGCGAAGAGAGGTTCGCAACACGTCTAGCAGCTCACCTGAAGCCTGTTCCAGTTTGCGACCTGCAGGATCTTCTTTGAATTGAGGGCGCCAGTAGCAATGTGTTCGACACTCCCCTGCCTGGTACTCGATATAGTGCGCCGATGGAAGCTTGGAAAG
>JBLFXU010000147.1:0-7380 GCA_047609575.1 Bacteroidia bacterium
GGTTACGGCGGCGCTGACCGCAGCCGCTGGCCCTGCCTCTTTTTTATTGTTTTAAAAAAATGCGCTCCTCCGAAATAATTCCGCTGTGTGCTGAATGGTATAGCAGCAGTGGGCGCGCTTCCGCAGATTAATCCATTGCAACCTCATGCTGAACAGCGGGCAGTCGCTGAGTCTCGTCCGGCCTGGCGCTCCAGAATGCCGGTACCGGTGCCGAGGCAGCCAGCATGACGCAGTCAGCGGTAACGCGCTCAATGCTCAAGGCAAGCTGAGGTAATTCCGAGGTCAAGTCATGCGTTCTTGCGCCGAACAGTGTTTGCGAAAGCTCCCAGACCTCGTGCAGCTATCGACCAATTGGCAAGTGGCTCGAAAGGTCTTTCGCCTGTTGCTAGTAATTGTTCATGCCCCGCAAAGGTTGTGCGCGGCCCCGGCAGTCAAAATAGCGCAGTGTAGGTTTCATCAGCAGATGGGAGGCGCTAATAAATGGGAGACTCTAATAATTAGTCAGCGAAGAAGACCTTTTTGATTTCAAAGTTGGGCCCGTACACAGGTTCATCCCTCTGCGTCAGGTAAGCGCGGTTGATGCTCTCCAGAAAACCCACCTTGCCCAATAGCTCCACCATTGCGAGATAGTTCGGGTGCTCAAAATGTGCGGCCAGTGAATCGCTGTCTTGCCACAGCTCGTAAACCTGGATCGCTAGGGGATCACAGGGGTCGGCGGAAAAACAATAGGCAAGGCATCCCGGTTCCTGCTCTCTCGTTGCTAGTTGGACCGGTGCCGAGAGTTCTACGGCCTTGTCTCTGTCAGCTTGTTGGGGGAAGGTGATTTTTGCCACAACTATGATCATGTTGATTCCTGATGGTTGTAATCCTGATGGGCATACAGTGTAGCGGATTTTGAGAGTCTTCCCGCGATGCGACAAAGATCGCCGTGGTTGTCTGTTACCCAGAGAATTGACTCAGGAAGTCGAAATTGTGGGGTGAATATCCCGCACACAGTAGACGGTACTGGCCCTTCCCAGTACCCCAAATGAGTAAAGAACCTACCCAACAAAAATGTTAAAGTTCAGCCACTTAGATTAACGAGTTCAGTCTATGCACTGTCCGTTTTGCTCTGCCGAAGACACCAAGGTAATCGACTCACGGCTTGTGGCTGAGGGCGATCAGGTGCGCCGTCGCCGGGAGTGCCTGAGCTGCGCAGAGCGCTATACCACCTATGAGGTTGCCGAGTTGGTGATGCCGCGGGTGATCAAGCAAAACGGTAATCGGGAGCCCTTTAACGAGGAAAAACTGCGTGCAGGCTTTCAGCGCGCGCTGGAAAAGCGTCCCGTATCAGTGGAGAGCATTGAGGCTGTGATCAACCAGATCAAGCATGAGTTGCGTGCCACCGGTGAGCGCGAGGTGCAGTCTCTGGTATTGGGCGCATTGGTAATGGACGCACTGAAAAAGCTCGATCAGGTGGCCTATGTGCGATTTGCTTCGGTGTATCGCAGCTTCCAGGACATCGCAGAGTTTCGCGACGAAATTGAACGTCTGGAAGCCGAACCCCAGGCGGACTGAGCGTCCGCTCGCCGCGTATCCCCATGAACACTTCCTTCGATACCCGCATGATGGCACGTGCTCTGCAACTGGCCCGCCACGGCCGGTACTCGGCCATGCCCAACCCCCACGTTGGTTGTGTGTTGGTCCGAGACGAAGACATTATTGGCGAGGGCTTCACTCAGCCTGCTGGCGGCAATCACGCAGAAATTGAGGCACTGCGGTGCGCTGGCGGCGCCTCTGGCGCGACCGCCTATGTCACGCTTGAACCCTGTAGTCATCAGGGTAAAACCGGCCCCTGTGCAGATGCATTGATTGCAGCGGGTGTGGTAAGGGTTGTTGCTGCTATGGCAGACCCCAACCCTGCAGTGGCGGGACAGGGCCTGAAAAAATTGAGCGATGCGGGCGTGGCTGTCCAATGCGGGCTGCTGGAAGACGAGGCACGAAAAACCATTCCGGGGTTCATTGCCCGGATGACCACGGGAAGAGGCCGTATACGAGCCAAGCTGGCAATGTCTCTGGACGGCCGCACGGCAATGGCATCTGGTGAGAGCCAGTGGATCACTGGTCCCGATGCGCGCACCGATGTGCAGCAGCTGCGTGCCATGAGTTGCGCGGTACTGACCGGGGTTGGCACCGTATTGTCCGATGATTGCTCCCTCACGGTGCGTGCCGATGAGTTGGGGATGTCAGATGCGGCAGCCGCAAGGGCAGCGGCGCGCCAGCCTTTAAGGGTGGTGCTGGATTCGCAGCTGCGCACACCCAGTGATGCCAAGGTGCTGACGGACGGCATTGCGCCGACGTTACTGTGTCATGGCGCTGATGCCAGCGTGGGAACGCACACGTCGACCGCCACCAGCCAGTTGTTGGTGCTACCGCTGGGCGAGGCCGGACTGGACTTGCAGGCTCTGGTAGACGAACTGTCGGTGCGGCAGTGCAACGAAATTCTGGTAGAATCTGGCCCCCGTCTAGCGGGCGCCCTGCTGCAAGCGGGGCTGCTGGATGAGCTTATTGTCTATATGGCCCCGACACTGCTGGGCTCCAATGCACGCCCTCTTCTTGAGCTGCCGTTGGAGCTGATGGCGGACAAGGTGGCGCTGGAGATAGAGGATCTGCGCAAAATCGGGTCCGATTGGCGAATCACTGCAACCCCGGTCAAACGCTGATCCCGGGAGTAAGAGATATCTATGTTTACAGGAATAATTCAGGCTGTCGGCGAAATCGCCGCGATGGAACCCAACTCAGGCGATCTGCGCCTGCGCATACAGACGGGCAAGTTGCCGCTGGCTGATGTGGCCCTGGGTGACAGTATCTGCACTAATGGCGTCTGCCTGACAGTAACGGAGCTGCCCGGGGATGGTTACTGGGCTGACGTTTCGGTGGAGTCTTTGAACTTCACAACATTGGGCCAGCTGCAAAAGGGTTCCAGGGTGAACCTGGAAAAGTCCCTGACGCCACAAAGCCGTCTTGGTGGGCACATTGTCAGTGGCCATGTGGATGGGGTTGGCGAGATAGTAAGTCTTGCAGAAGATGCACGCTCTCTTCGCGTGGTGATTCGTGCACCGGACACATTGGCGAAATACATCGCCCACAAGGGGAGTATTTGTATTGATGGCACGAGTCTCACCGTTAATGCGGTCAATGGCGCGCAGTTTGATCTCAATATAATTCCGCAGACTATGGAAGAAACCGTGTTCGGTGAGTATCGCCCCGGCACCAGCGTGAACCTGGAGGTGGACGTTATCGCCCGCTATCTTGAGCGGCTTTTGCAGGGCGACGCCGCCGCCCATCCGCTGGGAGAGGGCCTGTCCCTGGATACCCTGGCGGAAAACGGTTTTCTGAAGACTTAAGGCAAAGATTCGCATCATGAAATTGAACAGCGTAGACGAACTTATCAGCGATATTCGACAGGGCCAGATGGTGGTTTTGCTGGATGATGATGCGGACAGTCACA
The DNA here is from genome assembly GCA_047609575.1 of Bacteroidia bacterium. Classification (GTDB taxonomy): domain Bacteria; phylum Pseudomonadota; class Gammaproteobacteria; order Pseudomonadales; family Halieaceae; genus Marimicrobium. The sequence goes on from JBLFXU010000147.1 coordinate 3,491, forward strand.
ACGAGGGCGTTGTGATGGTCGCCGCTGAGCATTGCGAGGCGAAGAACGTCAACTTCATGGCGCGTCAGGCGCGTGGCCTTATCTGCCTGACCTTAACGCAGGAGCGCTGCGAACAATTGGACCTGCCACCTATGGTGGGAGACGGGCAGGGCGAAAAATCCAATTTCACACTCTCTATCGAAGCGACCGAGGGCATTGATACAGGGATTTCGGCCGCAGACCGCGCGCTCACAGTGCAGACCGCCGTTGCGCCTCACGCGGTGCCAGGTGATATCGTGCAGCCGGGTCATATTTTCCCGCTTGCAGCACTGCCTGGTGGTGTTCTTACCCGAGCGGGGCATACCGAGGCGGCGTCCGACTATGCGAGGCTAGCAGGATTGCTGCCTGCCGGGGTGATTGCCGATATCCTCAACGCCGATGGCACGGTGGCTGATGGTGTTGCCCTGCGTGCATTTGCCAGCAAGCACGCACTTAAAATTGGCTCCATCGCCGATCTTATTCATTTTCGAATGGTGCATGAACGCACTATTCGGCGTGTGCGCGAAGGTGACATTGATACCCAGTATGGCGCCTTTCGCCTTACAGCGTATCGCGATCAGACCACCGGTGATGTGCACATAGCGTTAGCCAAGGGTGACATCGTCGCGGCAGAGCCCACCCTTGTGCGGGTGCACGTTCAGTCGGTGATGCGCGACTTGGTGACGAGCAAGGTTGATGGGCGAGAGGCCTGGAATATTGGCAGTTGCCTGCAGACCGTGGCAGAAGAAGGTCGGGGCGTTATCGTCTTGTTGTCGCGCGCAGAGCGGCCGGAGCAGCTGCTGGGTAGTATTGACATGGCGCTGGGTGAGAAGGACCCGGCAGCCGCCATGGCGTCGGAAAGATACACCTCATGGGTGCGCCTATAAAGTACAATGCAATTTCGGGGTTTGACCTGGAAGTTCAGGATTTCATTAATCCCGCCGAGTAGAGGAATAAGGGCATGACGGACGTAAAAACAATCGAAGGTGATTTCACAGGCGGCAAGGGCAACTACGTCATTGTGGTGGGGCGCTGGAACAGTTTTGTTGTTGAGCATCTGCTGGAAGGCGCACTGGATACCCTGCGCCGTCACGGTGTTGCGGAAAAGCAGATCACTATAGTACGCGCCCCCGGCGCCTTCGAAATTCCCCTGGTGTGCAAAAAAGTTGCAGCTGGCGGCAAGGCGGATGCGATTATTGCACTGGGTGCAGTTATCCGTGGTGGTACACCTCACTTTGAATACGTGGCAGGCGAGTGCACCAAGGGCTTGGCCAGCGTTGGCATGGAGTTCGATGTGCCGGTAGCGTTTGGTGTGTTGACGGTAGATACCATTGAGCAAGCTGTTGAGCGCTCCGGTAGCAAAGCCGGCAACAAGGGTGAAGAAGCAGCTATGTCCGCACTGGAAATGGTCAGCCTGATGAGCAAGCTGGACTGAATGAACGACAAGACTCACAGCACGTTGGGAGCGGAGCGGCGTAAGGCCCGGCACTATGGCATGCAGGCGCTCTACCAATGGCATATGGCAGGCGCATCGCTGCAAGTGATCGAGGATGAGTTTCTCGAAGAATACGATTTTGCTCACGTTGACGTGGAGTACTTCCAGGCCCTGCTGCATGGAGTGCCCGCGGAAGTCGATACATTGGATGAAAGCATCACGCCGCTGTTGGATCGTAAGCTGAACGATCTGGACCCCATCGAGCTTACCCTGCTGCGTATGGGTCAATATGAGCTTGCCCACCGCATTGATGTGCCCTACAAGGTGGTGATCAATGAAGCCGTTGCCCTGGCGAAGAAGTTTGGTGCCACTGACAGTTACAAGTATATCAACGGCGTGCTCGACCGCGCTGCCCGCACCTTGCGTAAGGTAGAGATCGAAGCGGCATCCTAATGCCGGCGGACGAATTTTCACTGATCCAGAAGTATTTTTCCTCGCTTGATAAAGGCTCAGCGATTGCCCTTGGTGTTGGCGATGACTGTGCGCTCCTTAATTTACTGCCCACCGAGCATCTTGCTGTGTCCACGGACACCATGGTTAGCGGGCAACATTTTCACGCCCATGCCTCTCCCGATGATATTGCCTACCGCTGCGTAGTCGCCGCTGCCAGCGATCTGGCGGCCATGGGCGCGCGCCCAATGGGTATGACTCTGGCGCTGACCTTGCCGCAGGCGGATGAGACATGGCTGGAGGGTTTCAGTCATGGGCTGACGGAGGCGTCACACGCATGTCAGCTGCCGCTGGCTGGTGGTGATACCACTGCCGGTCCGCTGACGATCACCGTGCAGGTCATGGGCGCTGTGCCACGCGATGCTGCCTTGCTGCGCAGCGGTGCGCAGCTGGGTGATCAGGTCTGTGTCTCAGGGACTTTGGGTGATGCGGCAGCGGCCCTGTCAGATATGAACGGCGAGTGGCAGCCCGCAGGTGAATTGAAGTCTTACCTGCAAGGTCGTTTTTACCGGCCTGAAACACGACTGGCGTTAGGCCAATCACTGCTGGGGTTGGCAACAGCTGCAATCGATATTTCCGATGGCTTGCTCGCTGACGCCGGACATATAGCCAGTGCCAGCGGTGTTGGGATAGAAATAGACCCTGCTTTGCTGCCATTGTCAGCAGCCGTCTGCAGCTGCGCCGATGAGCAGTTGCGCCTGCAGTGGGCGCTGGCAGGAGGAGATGATTACGAACTATGCTTCTGCCTCCCCGCACAGGCTGACGTGCCCGAAGGATGTACGCGAGTAGGTCAGGTTGTCCCGGGAGAAGGTGTGCACGCGGGGGTTGAGATTGACATCCCCGCCGGATACCAGCATTTTTGACGGTATTGGGTCAAAATGACCCGGTAAATTCAGGAGATTCGATGCAAACATCGAGTGACAATGAAGAGTTAGCGGCCTTAAAACCGCGGCTGTTGACCAGTCCTGCGCAGTTGTTGGCTTTTGGTTTTGGTAGTGGTTTGGCGCCGAAGGCCCCGGGTACTGCCGGCACTTTGCTTGCGGTGCCTTTCTACCTGCTATTGTCCCATCTGCCACTGCTCTACTATAGCGCCATCGTACTGGCGGCAGCACTTGTGGGTATTTGGGTGTGCGGCGTTGCCAGCAGGCAGCTGAACGCGCACGATCATCCGGGCATTGTCTGGGATGAATTTGTCGGTTACTGGATTACCATGTGGGCGCTGCCCGTGGATTGGGTGTGGATAGTAGCCGGGTTTATCGTATTCAGGATATTCGATATTCTCAAGCCCTGGCCAATTGGCGCGCTGGACACAAATGTAGGCGGCGGGCTGGGTATTATGCTCGATGATATAGTTGCCGGAATGTTGGCATGCCTGACCCTGCACATTGCTATATGGCTTGTGTAGTCAGATAGGCGCGGAGACAGTACATGCGAATTTCAGCGTTGGTCGGCCTGGCATTGGTTTGTGCCCTTGCAGCCCCCATTGCCCAGGCGGCCACGGTCGAGTTGCAGGCGTTGCTGGGCTCGATGGCAGTGCTGTCTATCGATGGGCAGCGCAAAAATCTTCGCCCTGGTGAATCCCATGGCGAAGTAACCCTGGTTTCCACTACCGCAACTACCGTAGTCATTGAGATCAATGGCCAGCGCAGAACCGTCGGTATGTCGCAGCGGGTCAGCACGACCTATCAGGCGCCTACGGAAAAGTTGGTGTCCATTGTGCGCAACAAACATGACCAGTATTTGACCACGGCGACCATTAACGGCCGCAGCGTGCAGGTGATGGTTGATACCGGCGCCAATGTGGTGGCGATGAGCTTGGTACACGCGAAGAAGCTGGGCATCGATGCCAGCAAGGGGACGCAGGGACGGGTCCAGACTGCGAGCGGCTTGGTCGACGCGCGACAGATCATGCTTTCCTCGATTAATG
>JBLFXU010000148.1:0-7377 GCA_047609575.1 Bacteroidia bacterium
TGGCCGCGCAGATAGATTGCATCTCTTGGGCCCCGGGCGAGTCCATGTCGATGATTGCCTCGGTGTAACGCTCTACTGCCGCATTGTACTGTTCGATGTTCATGGCGGATTTGAGTATCTGGGGGTCACGAAAACTCTCGCGTTCCTGTGCAGAAAAATGGCCGTTCTCGACTGGCATAATCCACTGTGGCGTGCGTACGTAGTGATCGATCCTGCTTGCCTTGCCCGCCAGGGCAGAAACGATCTGTACCCCGGTAGAGCCAGTGCCAATAACGCCGATACGTTTATTCTCCAGTGCCACACTGTGATCCCAACGCGCACTGTGAAAGCAAGCACCAGAAAAAGATTCTATACCGGGAATCGTCGGATATTTTGGCTTATGCAACACACCTGTCGCTGCAATCAAGATGTCTGCGGAATCAGATTGACCATCCTGGAATTTAAGATGCCAGCGGCCATCCCTGAACTGCGCACTGACAGCCTGCTTGTTGCAGTGCAGTAGTTTATCTACGCCGTATCTGAGAACGGTGCGTTGAAAGTACTTTTGAATTTCAGTGCCAGGTGAAAGGTGGCGACTCCAGTCTGGATTGCGCTCAAAGGAATAGGTGTAGTGGTGGGAAGGCACATCGCAGGTTAATCCTGGGTAGGTGTTTTCGCGCCAGGTGCCGCCTATACGGTCGGCCTTTTCGTAGAGGGCTATTTTCGTGAAACCCATTTCCTGCAACTTGATGCCTGCCAGAATGCCGGCCATACCGGCGCCGATGACTATCACTCGTTTGTCCTGTAATGCCACGTTAGTGCTCCTCGGTCTATAATCTCACAGGCCCAGAATAAGTGGGTGAGGTGCTATAGGGCAGGTTTTAAGTGCTTTTTTTTAGCTACAATAGTGCTCAAAATGGAAGCGGCAAACTTATGCGCCATGCACAGCAGCGGGAACTTGCCACATGAAGACGGAGAATCAATCGACCGGGCTTACGAAACGGCTTGGGAAAGAGTTTACTGCGTTTCGGCGCACGATCTTCGAGCCGCTAATGCAATTATTGGCGCAAGAGTTGGCTGTTGCTGGCATACGCCACCCGCGTCCCTCGGGCTCATCGCCGGAAGAATTTACCCATTTCTATTTAGAGGTTGTGCAGTTATTGCAAGCGCAGGTCGCAGGGAGTAGCGATCAGGTGCCGATGTCACGCGCCGAAGTTGAGTTGCTGTGCCGCTGCACACTAGCCGCGACCGACCTGGCCCATGCAATCGAATTATGTCGCCGGTTTTGCGCGATGCTCTTGCCGCGTGCCGGGCAGCTTGGCCTGCGTGTTCATGGCGATAGCGCAACCTTTTACCTCGACTCGCTGCGTCCTGAAACCACATCCGCCAGCAACCTTGTTGACATCACCGGCCTGTTTGCCTTTCGGCAGTTGTTCCAATGGCTAGTCGGTGTTGATCTGCCACTGCGGCAGGTGGGTATTGGCGCAATGCGACGGGATGATGTGTTGGCTTTTCTACCGCTGTTTCGAGCGCCGGTGTTGTCGGGAGGTAAGCACTACTCGTTAGAGTTTGCGAAAAGCGCCCTGAACTTGCCGGTGGTGCGCGGTCGCAATGAGTTCCCGGAATTTTTTGCGGTGTTTCCCTGTGGTGTTTTCGATATGACGGCGAACGAATTGCCACAGCAGGTTTCGGCCCTGCTGTATGCCGCGGCGCGCCAAGGTGGTGGCATTCCAACCCAGCGTGAAGTGGCGTCCAGCCTCGATATTCCGTTCTCGACGTTCAGGCGCCGCTTGGCAGATAAGGGCGCCGCTTATCTGCAGTTGCGTGAAGATGCGTTGCGGGATATCGCCCAGGAGTTGCTTGGACGTGGTGAAGTAGCGGTGAACGATATCGCCGCTCACCTTGGGTTTAGTGACGCGGCCGCATTTCGCCGCGCATTTATACGCTGGCAGGGGGAATCTCCCAGCGCTTGGCAGCAAAGAGAGTGACCTACTTATTGAAACAGAGTTATATCACTGCAACGCATTAGGATACACATTGATACACGCTAACTTACTACGGCTTGGCTTGCGCATCGGAAAAACGTGCTGGCTGCCCGCGCTTGTGGGCGGTAGACTGCTCAGCATGAATCACGCATCGATTTTTTGGTTTTTCTCTATCGCTGTATTGATGGGCTGTTCGGGCGGTGGCCAGACGGGCGACCCCGATGCAATCGCAATAGCATTGGCACAGGCAAGATCGCAGGCGGCCAGTGCTGAGCGAGAATGGCAGGTGTACCTTGGCGACAAGTCTTCCAGTCAGTATTCCCCTCTGACGCAGATACACCGGGGTAACGTACAACAGCTAGAACTGGCCTGGCAGTACGATGCCAGTGCCGGAGACTCCGATCTACAGGGGGAGTCACAGCACAACCCGTTGATCGTGCGTGGCGTGCTGTATGGCACCGCCGCCAATGCCAAGCGTCTCTTTGCGCTTAACGCGGCAACCGGTGAGGAAATTTGGGCGTGGGAGCCTGCCCAGACGATGGCGCAGGTCACCCGGGGTTTGCTGTACTGGTGCGATGATGAAGGCCAGGACGAACGCATCTTATTTGGCTCCGGGTCGTTTATTCACGCGGTCGATGCCCGCACGGGACAACCGGTTAAGGATTTTGGCAACAATGGCTCGATAGATCTAACTCAGGATTTGATGGACGAGCCCAGAGACTTCGATTTTCTTGCCGCCACTACGCCCGGCGTGATTTACCGTGACCTACTGATTCAGGGTATGCGGGTCAACGAGTTCAGTGGCGCCGCCCCCGGACATATTCGCGCCTATGATATACGCAGCGGCCAATTGCGCTGGCGCTTCAACACCATCCCCCAGCCTGGTGAATACGGCGCGAATACCTGGCCAGAGAATGCTCACAACCAAGCCGGTGGCGCCAATGCGTGGGCGGGTATGGCGCTGGACGACGCGCGCGGTCTGGTCTTTATACCCACAGGTTCTGCAGCCCTGGATACGTATGGTGCAGATCGTACTGGTGACAATCTCTTTGCCAACAGCCTATTAGCCCTGGATGCTGCCACCGGAGAGCGGCGCTGGCACTACCAGGTGGTGCGCCACGATCTGTGGGACAGAGACCTGCCGTCTCCGCCCAATCTGATAACCCTGGAACGCGAGGGACAGTCGATTGACGCAGTGGTGCAAGCTACCAAGTCGGGTCATTTGTTTGTCTTTAATCGCGACACGGGAGAGCCGCTGTTCCCTATTCGAGAGGAGCCGGTATACGGTCAGCCACTGCCGGGAGAAGTGCCAGCGCGCAGTCAGCCTCTACCTGTTTTGCCGGAGCCATTTACAGCTCAGGGGCTGACTCGCGAGGGGCTCGATGACCGCTCGGAGGTACTGCGGTCCGAGGCCAGCGAACGTCTTGCACGCTATAGTCATGAGGGTGTCTACAATCTGCCTAGCGTCGCCGGTTCGATTTTAATGCCGGGCTTTGATGGTGGCGCAGAGTGGGGCGGTTCCGCGTGGGACCAGCAGCGCGGACTGCTTTATATCAACGCCAACGAGGTGGCCTCGGTACTGCAAATGGTGCCGACTGAGCACACCACGATGATGGAGTCGATGAATCTGGAGAGTGTCTACCGCATGGGGTGTGGACAGTGCCACGGCAATGATCGGCGAGGGGCGGGCATAGTACCTTCCCTGCGCGGCGTGGGGTGGCGCATGCCGCCTTGGGATATTTACAGCACCATCATCAACGGTCGCGGTCGGATGCCTGCCATCGATCACCGAATGGGTAGGCTAGGGGCGCTGGCTATCATGTTGCATCTGTATACCGCAGGCGACAGCGAGCCGACAACGGTGCCGACCGCAGATCAGGACAACTATGTGCACGCGGGCTACCCTGATTTTATTGCCGGTGATGGCCTGCCTGCGACCAAGCCACCCTGGGGAACGCTCAATGCCATCGATATCAGCGCCGGTAAAATACGCTGGCGGATACCGCTGGGCGATTATCCCAGCGCTATGGCGATGGGGCTGCGCGGCCTGGGCTCGATGAATTATGGTGGGCCGGTAGCCACCGCCGGCGGTCTGGTGTTCATCGGCGCAACACCCGATGCAACACTCAAGGCTTACGACAGTGATACTGGCGAACTGTTGTGGCAAGGTGACCTGCCCGCGGGCGGTTTTGCCACGCCAGCGGTGTACGAGACGGGCGGCCAGCAGTACGTGGTCATCAGTGCAAGCGGCACCAAGATGGGCAATCCCAAGGGGCGTTACTACCTGGCCTTCAGCCTGCAAGAAGATCGTTGAATGAGAACATTGCAGGATGATTTCTTGGCTATGAAATTTTTTGCAAACCTATCATGGTTGCTTTTCAGGCAGTCTGTAAGAGTGTCTGTAATTACTGCGCTGCTCTGCCTCGCTGCATGTTCCGACACCCCTGAGCGGATTGAGAACAACGACCCGAGCAAGTATGTCATTGCCAGGGACGTGTTGTGGGCATCCCCAGATGGCTTCGACCTCACAATGGATATCTACACGCCGCAAACGCACGATGCACCACTGCCAGTGATTGTGATGTTCCACGGCGGCGGTTGGTTGATCAACGACAATTCCATCATGGATCAAGCTGCAGCTTATCTTGCCACTAATGGCCGCTACGTGGTTTGCAATGTGAACTACCGGCTGCTGGTGGATAACGACAATACCGTGACCATGAACCAGATCGTGGAAGACGTGTTCGGCGCAGTGTTATGGGTGAAGGACAGCATTCAAGAGTATGGCGGTGATCCTGCCGCGGTGGTTGTCACTGGCGACAGCGCAGGGGGACATCTGTCTGCAATGATTGTGAACAGAGGCGACCAATTATCTTCCACAGGCAAAAGTGATGAAGTGCTTGGCTTCAATCCCTCGTACTTACCCAAAGGAAAGTCTGCAGAGGACGTCGTCCGTGAAGACGGGCTGCGGGTGCAGGCGGCTGTCCTGAGCTACGGCGCTTTCGATATTTACCGTATGGCTCAGGAGGGCTTTGAGTCCCTGGGTAATCCGTTCTGGTGGATGGGTGGCTCGCTGGCCCGGGGCGTGTTTGGCGATGAGTTTAATGCTGACGATAACGCGCAACGCTATCAGGCGGTTTCTCCTGACTACCATGTCCCTGAGGCAAGCCAGCGCAGCTTGCCGCCGCAACTACTCACCGTCGGTAGTGAGGACAGTCTGGTGTCGCCAGAATCCGTGCAGGCCTATAGGGATAAGCTGGAAGCGGCTGGGCATACGGTGGAATACTGGGAGCATGCAGGAAGGCCGCATGCGTTTTTAGATTCGGGTTCAAACCGGTTGCTGGGTACTGGGTTCGAGAAAGACGCACCACAGGCTCTGGATGTCATGCTGGACTTCCTGGATGGTGTTTTTTTTGACGACTAATGTCTTTCTGGATACTCGCGCACCTGTCCGCTACGACTGACCATTTCTATGCTGCTGAACTGGCGCTAGAGGGGGCAGCCGCCCGCTACGCGCTCGTGGCGAAATCCAGGCCGCTTTACTCTTTGCTCTAGTTCATCGTTCTTTGTTCTTTGTTCTTTGTTCTTTGTTCTTTGTTCGATTATGAGCGCAATGAAGTGCTGTGCCTCAAGACCCGAATGAAAAACGCCTACCCCTAGGCGTGGGAACCTTCTGGTCTGCGGGCAGCAAGCACAGCCGGTCCATGTGTGTAGTGCTGCCATCGGCATACTCCCAGACCAGTTGGTCCATTTCCATATAGCGCTTAACCACCACAGGCCCCCAGCCAAAGACGTGAAAGTCCAATACGCCGTCGTTCCATATCATACTGGCTGACGTGCGGTTGCAGTATTCCCGCTCGCCAATAAGGAACAGGACCGAGCCTTCGGTGTCGTTGGTGTTTAATCCGGCAGTACTGTTTGCGCCGTAGTCGTGGATGATGCCAGAGCTGGTGATCACCGTGCGACTACCACACTGCTCTACACGTTCCACGTGCCCCACATGGCCGCCGGCTACGCCGCGCCACAACCCGCGGATATCGTCTGCACCTTCGGGCAGCGGCTCGGTACAGTCGGCAAGGATGGGTAGGGGGAAATGGGAGTAGCCGCAACCGGGCGTATTGCCTTTGGGTATATCTGCCGCCATTTTCCCGTTGCCATCCAGTACGGGCAACTCACAATAGTTGAGAGCGCTGCCGTCACCCGCGAGCGTGGTAGGGTTTGTGGTTAAAGGTGGGCGGGCAGAAAACAGCGCTAGCCAGACCAGAGTCACAAGCAGCAAGACAACGGTGCCTGAAATGCGAAGTAACCACTTTTTCATAGGGCGGTCCTGTGGATAGAGGGTCATGTGGATAGGGGATAGAAATATTACCCTTCCCTTAAATAATGACACAGTATATGCCAATAGAACAAGCGCTTCCTGTTTCAGTGCCGCAGAATAGGCTCTGTCGCCGTGTTGTATCATTTACTGGTGGCGATGCGCGCTTTAACATCCATGGGTGCCCGATGGGTCATTCCGCACCAGGCACTGTTCGGACGACCCTATAAACTGGAGGATGGCCGCACACTATTTTCGGCGTTGGATATGTGGAGCCAGGTCGCAGATCGGCAGTTCGTGAAAGCAGGCCACAGCTTTTGTCGGTGGGATAATCTGCTACTATATGAATTCTTGGCTCGCCCCGGTCAATCATTCGCTAATTGTCCTGCGGCATAGTGTGCTCGGCTCGCTTCCCAAAATAAGACTGGTAGACAACAACGCCGTTGGCCATACACTTCATATTTTTTCTACTGTTCTTGCTGGTGCCTGCGGCAATTGTTTGGCTCACGCATCATCAGGGTTGGGCTAAAAAAATAGGCGTTATCGTACTGTGCTACTTGTTTGGCCTGCTGGTTGGGAATCTGGGGCTTATCCCCGAACAGGCCCAGGTGCTACAGAATCAGGTCACCGACCTGTCTATTGCCTTTGCCATGCCCCTATTGCTGTTTTCGCTTGATCTTGGACAGTGGCGGCATATCGCCGGTAAAGCGCTGTTATCCATGCTTCTTGCCACCACCGCCGTCGTCACAGTGGCGACCTGTTTGTTTTTCATTGTGGGTACAGATGACACGACGGACTTGGCCGCAAGATCGGCGAGTAATTTTGCGGCGATGTCGGTTGGCGTCTATACCGGAGGCACGCCCAATTTGGCCGCGATTAAGTCCGGTCTGGATATTCCCCACAGTGAGTATCTGGTGTTTCACAGCCTCGATACCCTGGTCGGCTCCGGCTATCTCATTGCGATGCTAACAGTGGGTATCCCTTTCTTTCGTCGTTTTTTGGCTTACTCGCCGCCCGCGCTTTCCCAGGAGGAAACGCAGTCACACCACTTCGATGGCGACAACTATCTGCCGCTTATGCAGCGCAAAAATCTTGGCG
>JBLFXU010000149.1:0-7372 GCA_047609575.1 Bacteroidia bacterium
TTGATGCCGCGGTTTCTTCACATTTTTTCGCCGTTACATTAAAGCACTGCCTGAAGTATTGAGAGGTGTTAAAAAAACAGCCGGCAAATTGGTTTTCATTACAGTCACTCACTGCTCTTTTGCAACTTCCTGAGCTGGTACAGCGTTAAATAAGCTCAGAGCAATAAGAATACTGACTGCGCTTTCAACCATTTTCTTAGCTATTCTTTTTGCCATGTTGTCTCTGGTTTTGGCATAACAGCTACATATTGTTAACCACGTCGCCAATCTCTTCCGGCGTCACCATCGGCGAATACCGCGCAACAACCATCCCCTGCGCATCCACCAAAAACTTGGTGAAGTTCCAAGTGATTTCATTTTTGCCTTCTTCGTCGGGCAGGGCGCTGGTCAGTATCTGAAAAAGCTCACAGGCGTCATCACCGTTCACTTCGATCTTGGAAAACATCGGGAAGTTGATCTGGTAATTGGATTGGGCGAACTTCAGTATCTCTTCGTTTGTGCCGGGCTCCTGCGCACCGAACTGGTTGCAGGGAAAAGCCAGTACAGTGAGTCCATCCATTTCTTCGCTGAGAGTACGCAGACCTGCGTACTGTGGGGTGAGGCCTCACTGGCTAGCGACGTTCACCACCAGGCAGATCTGCCCTTTGTACTGCTTGAATGAAAGAGACTCGCCGGTGATGGAGAGCATTTCCAGATCGTGAAAATGAGTCATCGCTGCATCCTTATCAGTGTGTACCTGTTTTTAGATTAGCACGCATTTACAGGTTTGCACGACATGGGGCAAGTTCGCTGCATGCCATGCAGGTTGGTAGTAGGCGGGGCCTGGCATCGTGGCCACATTATTGGGACCCAGCTTGGTGGTCTATTGCGGCTCCACCCTTTGCGCCGCGGCCATTTCTCGAATGAACTCCTGTGTGCGCTCGTTCAGTTCCTCGGAGGGGTGCTCAAACTTTAGCCCTACGTTGTACACCTCAACACTGCCCATTTTTACGGTTTCCTGGCGCACCACTCGGGCTCGAAGCTTCAGGGTGTAGTTTTCGTCCAGCGAGCTGATGCAGGCTTGTATTGATTGCCCGACTTGCATTGGGTCTGGCACGGTGATGCCCATGCCGCCGGCGGAGATGTCATCCATGGTGGCCTGCAGTTCATGGGTGCCGTCGAATTGAATGTCCAGTCGCTGTGCCAGTCTTGCGTGCTGGCGATTGCCTTCAATGTCCGCTGACGCCGACAGCAGTTCCAGAATATTCTCCAGTTCCGGTTCGTCATTAGTGCTGAGACTGGAAAAGCGCGATGCTACGCCAAAACCTTGGCCATTGGGCAGATCCCAGGTGCGCAGTATCTTCGCCTGGATCGAGATGGAGCCGCCTCTGGTGCTGGGCAGAATGACCTCCACAGTATCGCCAGTGTCGGTCTTTAGCTTGCCAACGTGGAATGCGGCACCGCCCCAGGAGATGTTCTCCAGTCTGGCGTTAACGGGCTCTGAGTCACCGGGCCAGAGTACTTTAATGGGGGCGCTGACGGTGATGCGCAGTTGCCACCGGTTTTCTGCCGATTTTTGGCTTGATTCGGTCTCTTCCAACTCAGCCGCTGCGGCTTGGTCCGCTGCCAGCATCCTGGTCAGCACGATTGCCTCTTCAATGACTTCGGTGCTTTGCACAAATAGACCCAATTGCTCGCCGTTGTCTTGCGGTCTATCCAGTTTTTCCATGCTTTTTCTGAGGGCGACAAAGCCGCAATTGGCCCTGTGTTGCGCCACGCTTAGGGCGAGCATCTGAATACAAGCCGAGAGCTCTTCAGGGTTGGAGCCCTCCAGGAGCTTTGCCAGGTCATCTTTCATGGTTCCCCAATCCCTTAGGTCAATTGCTGCCGGGGTCGGCGGCCTATGCACTCACCTGAATTCTAACCCAGTGACTCCAAGAGACAACGACGCAGAGCCCAACAATGTCACAGATACGCGGGGCGCAGCCAAAAACGGCGAAAATTGGCCAATACGGTGTATATTTATGCTCTGGCGAGCCAATAGCCACCATTTTTCTACCAGTTTTACGCCTTAATATTAAGGAATTCACCGTGTTGGAACTGAACCAAAGCTATTACTGTGGCGCATCTGACAAACAGATTATTTACCGCACCATAGGCTCATGCCTGGACGATATCTGTGCGCAGTACCCGGACAATGAGGCGCTTGTCGTGCGACACCAGAACGTGCGCTGGACGTACCGGGAATTGCATGCTCGGGTTGAGCAGTTGGCCAGCGGGTTATTGTCGCTGGGCATCGAGCTTGGGGACAGAGTGGGTATCTGGGGTCCCAATAGTGCTGAGTGGGCGCTGGTGCAGTACGCCACCGCTAAAATTGGCGCCATTATGGTTTGCATCAATCCGGCTTACCGTTTGCACGAACTGGAGTTCGCCTTGAACAAGGTGCAGTGCAAAGCAATTGTGGCTGCGCAGGAATTTAAAACCAGCCACTATTTGGAGATGTTGCAGACTCTGGCTCCAGAGCTGGCACAGTGTGCGCCCGGTGAATTACAGGCGGAAAAATTTCCCCATCTGCGCACCGTGATACGAATGGGCGACGAGGCTACTCCGGGTATGTTTAATTTTGATGCGGTCTGTGACAGCGGTACTGCAGAGCATTGCGCTAGCATGGTCGAAATTGGCGCGACTTTGCGTCCGGACGACCCCATCAATATTCAATTTACCAGTGGCACTACCGGCACGCCCAAGGGCGCCACTCTAACGCACTGCAACATTCTCAATAACGGCTATCTCTGCGCGGTTGGTATGGGCTTCACCGATCAGGACAGGTTGTGCATTCCGGTCCCGCTGTATCACTGCTTTGGCATGGTTATGGGCAACCTGGCGTGCTTGTCCCACGGCGCCACGGCGGTGTATCCCAGCGATGGCTTCGACCCGCTGTTGACACTGCAGACGATCGCGCAAGAGCGTTGCACCGGATTACATGGCGTGCCCACCATGTTTATCAATGAGCTGGATCACCCCGATTTTGACAGCTTTGACTTGAGTTCTCTGCGCACCGGAATCATGGCGGGTGCACCTTGTCCGGTCGAAGTGATGAAAAAAGTGATCGACCGCATGAACATGAGCGAGGTCCTTATCGCTTATGGCCAGACAGAAACCAGCCCCGTGAATCATATGACAATTGCAAGCGACTCCTTGCAGAAACGCACGGAGACGGTTGGCCGGGCTGTGCCCTGGGTAGAGATTAAGATTATCAATGAGCATGGCCAGGTGGTGGCACCGGGCGAGACGGGGGAGATTTGCGCGCGCGGCTATTCGGTGATGCAAGGTTACTGGAGCGACGAGGAGCGCACTGCTGAAACGATCGATGCTGCCAACTGGTTGCACTCGGGGGATCTTGGGGTAATGGATACGGCAGGTTATGTGCAGGTTGTTGGTCGCATCAAGGATATGATCATTCGCGGAGGCGAGAACATCTATCCGCGCGAAGTAGAAGAGTTTCTTTACACACACCCCGATATTGCGGAGGTTCAGGTGTTCGGTATTGTCGATGCGCGCATGGGGGAAGAGGTCTGCGCCTGGGTACAGCTACGTCCCGGCCAAACGATGACGCCAGATGAGCTGGTGAAATTTTGTCGCGATCAGATTACGCATTTTAAAATCCCGCGCCACATTCGGTTTGTCGAAGAATACCCAATGACCGTGACCGGGAAAATCCAGAAATTCCTGATGCGTGAACAAATGGTTAAGATGCTGGACGGCTAGTTAGCCGCGTAAGCACGTTCCTACTGTATTGCAGCTGCGCTTGCGATGATCTCGCCATCTTCTACACGTAACCGTGCATTGGCTGGCAGAGAACAGGTGCCGTGAGCCGGTGATAGGCACTCGCCCGTGGCAAGATCGAATTGGTAGCCGTGCCAGGGGCAGGTCAATCGGCCCTGGCTGAGATCGGAGTTTGTGAGCGGGCCCAGCAGGTGAGGGCAGATCGTCGCGTGCGTTACCCACTGGTCATTGAGATATCTGAGCTGGTATTCCCGTTTCTTCAGCTGATACGTGATTGTTTCCCCGGCATTCAGCCGCTGGATCAGCACCTGTTCACGGCCAAGGGTTACCGACTCGTTATTTTCCCTGACTTCCTGCAGCCGTTGATGCCGTGCACACATCATCGACTCATCTTCATCCCACAGCGTGGTATACAGTGACACCATCATGTCGCCGACCGCGTCTATGGCGCTCTCATCAATGTCCGGGATGTAGAATTCTACGGTGATAGCGGTGTGGTTGTGTGCACTTTTGAGAGTCGTCCAGATCTCTGTGATCTGCTGGCCGCCCTGATAGCTTCTTGCCACGTAGCGTTCGTCACTGGTCACGCACAGTTCAACATAGCCGCTTTGCTGCGGGTCAGACCAGGTCCGCCAGCCCCAGTCGCCACCGCTATCCAGTGCGACATAATCGAATGACGTGGCATGCAGATGAGGCAGATGCTCCCAGTCGAGCACGTTCTCCCACACTCGTACGATGGGCGCGCGGATGATTCTCTCATAACAAGCTACCCGGCTCAGAGCCAGGTTGTTGGGGTTGTGCGCGGTCGAATTGTGTTGCAATGCAGTCATAGGCTTTATTGTAACCGCAAAACGAGAGGCTTTTGGACCTAAAGGGAAAGTCGCGCGCTCAATCGCGTTGCGGTTGCGTCCTTTGAGCGCCGTGGCTTGCGTCTTAACCGGGTCCGTTGGGAATGTCCTGAAACGCTATACCCTTATCGGCACGTGGCTCCTGGGGTAGCCCTAGCACTTGCTCAGCCAGAATGTTGCGCATCACTTCATCCGTGCCGCCGGCAAGGCGCACGCCCGGTGAAAACAGTACTGTATCCTGGAAGTGTGCCCGTTCCGGGCTCAATGTTTCATCGTGTATCACGCCCGCCTGCCCCAGTAGCTGGCAGGTGTAGTTGGAGATCTCCTGATTCATCACTGCACCCACCAGCTTGCCCAGTGAGGCCTCGGCGCCCGCAATACCGCCTTTGGCGACGGCTGTGATCATGCGTTTGTTGACCGCTTGCAGGCCGGCCCACTGGCTGTACCAGGTCGCCAGGCGATCACGTACCAGAGGGTCATTGGCAATGGGCTCGCCATTCAACTCCAGCCTTTTTACCATATCCAGAAACTGCGGGAAGCCGGTTGGCTGGACGCCACTAATAGCCAGTCGTTCGCTCATCAGAACGGTTAAGGCCCCGGTCCAGCCGCCACCAACTTCGCCTAACAGATAGCTGCCCGGCACCACGGCATCGTTAAAGAACACTTCGTTGAAGTGACCACCACCGTCCATCTGCTTGATGGGCCGTATATCAATACCGTCCTGGCGCATGTCGATCATGAACATGCTCAAACCGCGGTACTTGGAAACCGTGGGGTCAGTGCGGGTCAATACCACGCCAAAGTCGGAGTACTGTGCGCCAGAGGTCCAGATTTTCTGGCCGTTGATAATCCAGTTGTCTCCATCCTTTTCCGCGCGAGTACGCAGGCCTGCTACATCAGAACCGGCACTGGGTTCCGAGAAAAGCTGGCACCAGACATGTTCGGCGCTCGCCATTTTTGGCAGCAGTTCTTTCTTTGCCTCTTCCTGGGCAAAGTGCATCATAGCGGGGCCGCAGTTGCCGATGCCAATCACGAAGTGTGCATCGCGGGTGCGATAGTTCTGCACTTCCTGGGTCCAAACCACCTCATGCAGTGAGGTTAGTCCGCCGCCGCCGTATTCCTTGGGCCAGGTAAGACAGGCAAAGCCGGCATCGGCCTTGGCTTTGTACCATTGCTTGGCCTCGAGAAAAGCGGCTTCGCCTTCCATCCCCATGTGGAACTTGTCGGTGCGACGTTCGGCGTTGGCATCAAGCCAGGTGCGCACTTCCTGTCGGAATGCAGCGAGTTCGGGGGTGTCGTTAAAGTCCATAATAGTTTCCTCAGGCGGCGTCTAACAGACGGCTGGTAACAAGCTCTTTCCAGTGGGGCATGGTGCCAATAAGGCTGGACAGCAGTTGTGCCCGGCGATAATACAGATGGCAGTCAAACTCCCAGGTGAAACCCATGCCGCCGTGGGCCTGGATATTCTCTTTGCTGATCAGCCAGTAGGCATCTGTTGCACTGACACGTGCAGTGGCTGCAGCCAATGGCAGGTCCGGCGCATCGCAGGACAGCGCGGCGACGCCGTAGTAGGCGTTGGAGCGAGCCAGTTCCAGCGCAACATACATATCCGCAAACTTGTGCTTGATTGCCTGGAACGACGCAACGGGTCTACCGAAAGCGTAGCGTTCTTTGGTGTAGGCGATGCCCATCTCCATGGCCGCCTGGCAGCCGCCAATCTGTTCGAAGGCCAGCATTACGGCGGCGCGGTCCAGTAGCTCTGAGAGCTGCGCTGCACCTGCGCTGTCGCCCACAGGCTCTACAGGGGTTGCTGTGAATTGCACGCGGGACTGTGGACGGCTTGGGTCCAGGCTGTTCAGTGCGCTACGCTGCACACTGTTATGCGTTAGGTCAGCGATGTACAGACGCATCGCGCCCGAGGCATCGCGTGCACTCAAGACAGCGAAATCTGCAAGCTCTCCGTCGGGCACAGGCATTTTTACGCCGCTTACCATTACACCGCTCGCCTTTGTGGCGCCGGTAATTTGCAGGCCAACAGAAGGTGAGCCGTTACCCTCGCAATCCGCCAGTGTGCCGATCAATTCTCCGGCAGCAAGCTTTGGCAGGTAGTGTTGTTTTTGTTCCTCGCTACCGAAACTGCGGATGGCTTCGGTTGCCAGGTACACACTGGAAGAAAAGGGCACTGGCGCCAGCGTGCGGCCCAATTCCTCGGCCACCACGCACAATTCCAGATAGCCCAGTCCGAGACCGCCGAACGCTTCTGGCACCGCCATGGCCGTCCAGCCCAGCTCAACGATTTTGTCCCAGAGGCCGCGATCAAGTAGCGCGTCAGTTTCCAACACACCGCGCACGACCGCCGGCGTACTTTCCTGGCTGAGGAAATTCCTCGCCTGCTCGCGAATAAATTGTTGTTCTTCAGAAAACTCGAAGTTCATAAATCGAAAACTCGTTTGTCGGGGGACGTCCCCGGGTAGTCGGGCGGGGGGCGAGCTGATTGATCCGCCACCGGCCTATGGATAGCAACGGGCAGGCGGCATCGATGAATGCCGGTCAGGCCCGCAGCGGCTTCAATTATATGCAACCGGGTGGTAAAGCGCGGGCCAACTTCTTGAACAGATCAGGATTTGGTGAGCAGATTGTCCCGCAGTTGGTCTATTTCGGCCTGTGAGAGGCCAAGACCGTCGGAAATATAGGTGTCGAAGCTGCCCCAGCGTTCGTCTATGGCGTCAAAAGCCGCCTCCAGCCAGTGCTCTTCTACA
>JBLFXU010000150.1:0-7311 GCA_047609575.1 Bacteroidia bacterium
TTCGGTGGACGGGAGGCCTCGCTATCTCAGCACCTGCCATAACTGCCTCGCCTAGCAATAAGCCACACGGGTATCATCCTCGTCACGGGCGGCGGCAGTATAGGGGGATTGCTGTATGGGTTCAACAAAATCACGGGGCATTGATTCTAAATCGCGAGGCTTGGGTTTAAGAAACACCGACGATATGTCGGAGCGCGTTCCGAGCAGTTTGACGGGGATTACGAGCTGCTTAGAGGGCCGACCCTGCATATAGTGGCGCTCGTCCGTACCGCTACCATATAGAGGGTTTACAACCACAATAGCTGCCCGGGCTTTACTTGATGTGGCTGAGAATGCCGTCCAACTCATCAAGAGAGTTGTAGGACAGCACCAACTTACCTTTGCCCTTACTGCCATGCTGAATCTGAACTTTCGCTCCCAGCCTAAGGGCCAGATCATCCTGCAGGTGGCGAATATTCGGATTCAGGGGTTTCAGCTGCTGCGTTGCTGATTTGCCAGCGAGCAGGCTACGCACCAGCGCCTCGGTCTGCCGCACAGACAGGCCTTTGCCCGCGACCGTGCGAGCGGTAGCAGACTGATCGGCTGCATCCAGCCCCAACAGGGCCTTGGCGTGGCCCGCCTCCAGATCGCCGTGCTCAACCAGACGCCTGATGTCTTCAGGTAGCGTCATAAGACGCAACAGGTTGGCTACCGCAGAGCGAGATTTTCCGACCGCATCAGCGACTTCCTGCTGGGTCAGGTCGAATTCCTTCTGCAGGCGCTGCAGGGAACCGGCCTCTTCAATCGCATTGAGGTCTTCGCGCTGGATATTCTCGATCAGCGCCATGGCGATGGCCGCTTCGTCAGAGACCTTGCGGATAACGACGGGAATGTCGCTGAGCCCCGCCAGCTGTGCCGCACGCCAGCGACGCTCGCCGGCAATGATCTCGTATTTAGTCGCTGAAATGGGCCGCACTACGATCGGCTGCATAATACCCTGGGCCTTTATGCTATCGGCCAACTCCTGCAGCGCCTCCTGGTCAATATCTCGGCGGGGCTGGTACTTGCCGCGCTGAATCAAATCGACGGGCAATTCACGCAGCGCCCCATCCTGCACTGCGGCAGTAGCCTGTGCTTCTGGCGCGGAGGCGCTTGGGGTGTGGGAAGCTGCGCTAGCTCCCAGCAGTGCGTCAAGGCCGCGACCTAAACCCCGTTTCTTGGCTGACATCTATGTTCTCCGTGTTTTCAGGGGGCAGGCGCAGCACTGCTGCCTTGTGCAAGCAACTCTTTCTCTTCGCGACGAATAATTTCGCCAGCCAATGCCATATAAGCCTTGGAACCCCGAGAGTTGCGGTCGTAGTACATGACCGGCACGCCATGACTGGGCGCTTCGGCCAGTCGAACATTGCGTGGAATCACCGTGCGGTACACGCGGTCGCCAAAGTGTTGGTGTAACTGGGCAGACACATCACTGGTGAGGCTGTTACGCGGGTCATACATAGTGCGCAGAATGCCATCGATTCTCAACTCGCTGTTCAAGGCCTGCGTTACACCATTGATGGTTTCGATCAGCGCCGTGAGGCCCTCTAGCGCAAAATACTCACACTGCATGGCAATAATGACGCCGTTGGCGGCCACCAGCCCGTTGAGTGTCAACATGTTCAGGGTAGGGGGGCAGTCCACGATAATATAGTCAAAGTCTCCAGACACTTCAGCCAGCGCAGTGCGCAGGCGTTGCTCCCGGTTTTCTACTTCCAGCAGTTCTATTTCGGCCGCGGTGAGGTCACCATTGGCCGGCAGAACGGTATAGCCTCCTTCACGAGCCAGCTGGGTAACCAGACGAATTGGCGTACGGTGCACCAGCACGTCATAAATGCTGCGCTCCACGGCGTACTTGTCTACACCGGAGCCCATGGTGGCATTGCCCTGTGGGTCCAGGTCGACCAGCAGCACGCGCTTCTTCATCGCCGCAAGCGAGGCGGCCAGATTAATGCAGGTGGTGGTTTTGCCGACACCGCCTTTCTGGTTCGCTATGGCGAGAATCCTGGTCAAAGATCTGTTCCTGATAATCCTGTTTGCGGCAGAAGTCCTATCACAGCAGTTCTACCAGATGGCGCTGTTCGTCCAGACCCGGTATAGAAAGCGGATGCACGTGCACGGTATCGAAGTCGCCGCGTACCGCTTCCAGCTCTGCCTCGGGATAAGCGCCTTTCATGGCCAGCATACGCCCGTTGGGCGCCAGTAGGTGACGAGTGAACAACACCATATCCGCCAGCGAGGCAAACGCCCGGGAAAGCACCGCATCAAACGGCTGTGCTGCAGTGAAGGACTCGGCCCGAGCCTGATGAACGACCATATTAGCCAAGCGCAGGTCAGTTTTCACCTGAAAAAGAAAGCGCGTCTTTTTGCCATTGCTGTCCAGTAGGTGGAATTCTCGCTCGGGATAGAGCACAGCAAGGGGCACGCCGGGCAGACCCGCGCCGGTACCCACGTCAATCAATCGCCGGCCCAGGACATGGGGCGCGACAGCTAAACTATCTAGAAGGTGGCGCGACACCATATGGGCCGGCTCCCTGACCGCTGTGAGATTGTACGTTTTGTTCCAGCGCGCCAGCAGCTCAAGATACGCCAGCAGTTGCTGTACCTGGATATCGGTGAGGACAAGGCCGAGCTCATCGCAGCCCCTTAGCAGTGCTGTCTCAATTTCTGGGCTCAAATCAGGCCAGCTTGCGGTCGTCTGCAGACAGGTCGTCCCGTTTCGGGCCATTGAGCGCACCGCGTTTTTTCAGGTAGATCAACAACAGCGCCACGGCAGCTGCGGTGACACCCGGAATACGGCCTGCACGTGCCAGAGTCTCGGGGCGCGCTTCCAGCAATTTCTGGCGGACCTCATTAGACAGGCCGTCGACGTCGGCGTAATCGAGATCGGTTGGCAGCAGGGTGTTTTCATGCCGCCGCAGCTGCTCAATATCGTCCTGCTGCCGATCGATATAACCGGCATATTTGGCCTGGATTGCAACCTGCTCAGCGGCCTGCACATTAGTACTGCCACCACCAGTTGCTGCTGTGAGATCCGTGTAGCTGAGTTCGGGACGCCTGAGCAGTTCTGCCAGGGCATACTCACGACTGATCGGGCTTTTAAGCAGGGGCGTCAGGGCTTCTGCCGCCGGTGTACCCGGATGCACAAAGGTGGTCGCCAGACGCTGCGTCTCGCGGATAATCTCCTCGCGCTTTTGGTCAAATTGCTGCCAGCGCTGATCACATACCAGGCCAAATTCGCGACCCTTCTCGGTCAAACGTAGATCGGCATTATCCTCGCGCAGCAGTAGGCGATACTCCGCGCGAGACGTAAACATACGGTAGGGCTCCATGGTGCCCATGGTAATCAGGTCATCCACCAACACACCAATATAGGCCTCGTCACGCCCGGGACACCAGGGCGCTTCACCACGTACCGCCAAAGCGGCGTTCAATCCGGCCAGCAAGCCCTGGGCGCCAGCTTCTTCATAGCCGGTTGTGCCGTTGATCTGCCCCGCAAAATACAGACCGGGGAGGGCCTTGGTTTCCAGCGAATACTGCAGGTCGCGCGGATCAAAAAAATCATACTCGATCGCGTAGCCAGGCCTGGTGATATGCGCGTTTTCAAAACCGACTATCGAATGCACCAACTCAATCTGCACATCAAACGGCAGACTGGTGGAGATGCCGTTCGGGTAAAGCTCGGGGGTGGTTAGCCCCTCAGGCTCGATAAAAATCTGGTGGGAGGTCTTGTCGGCAAAACGGTGAATCTTGTCTTCGACGCTCGGGCAATAGCGCGGGCCCACGCCCTCAATCACGCCGGTAAACAACGGCGAACGGTCCAGACCTGCGGCAATAATTTCGTGGGTGCGCTCATTGGTGTGCGTTACCCAGCAACAACGTTGCTCGGGGTGTTCAGCAACACTGCCCATGTATGACATCACGGGCTCTGGCTGGTCGCCCCACTGCTCCTGCAGGCCGCTGAAGTCTACACTGCGCGCATCAATACGCGGTGGGGTGCCGGTTTTTAGGCGTTCGACCCTGAATGGCAGTTCGCGCAGACGCGCGGCCAGCGCAATGGAAGGTGGATCACCCGCGCGACCACCTGCGGTGTTCTCCAGGCCAATGTGCATTTTTCCGCCCAGGAAAGTGCCGGTGGTCAGCACAACGCGCGGCGCTCGGAATACCAAGCCCATCTGGGTAATAGCACCGGCGACTACGCCATTCTCAATCAGCAGGTCATCGACCGGCTGCTGGAAAATGGACAGATTGGGCTGGCTTTCAATAATCTCGCGGATGGCATTGCGGTACAACACACGGTCAGCCTGAACGCGAGTGGCACGCACCGCTGGGCCCTTGCGACGATTGAGCACACGAAACTGAATCCCCGCCCGATCAGTGGCCCGGGCCATGGCGCCACCAAGGGCATCGATCTCCTTCACCAGGTGGCTTTTACCGATACCGCCAATCGCAGGGTTGCAGGACATTTGGCCCAGCGTATCAACGCTGTGGGTCAACAACAAAGTGCGGCAGCCCATGCGAGCGGCAGCTAGGCACGCCTCGGTGCCGGCATGCCCGCCACCGATAACGATCACATCAAACTGTTGCTGGTATTCCACTGCCTGCTACCTCGAAAAGCCCGCTTATAGACGCGGGCGGGGGAGTATACGCGCAGTGCTGCAGGCGATCAAAAGATGTCCGCTTACCCAATCATCCCGTCAGCCGTCCGGTCAGAATTGAGGCAGGCGCTGCTCGCACCAAGCCAGCACCTCAGCCAGCACAGACTCACCCTCAGGCTCATTGAAAATCTCATGGTAGAGGCCGGGGTAGATAGTAAGGGCCTTGTCTGCCGCACTGGCTTTTTCATGCAAAAGCCGAGAACCAACCGGGTTTGTAAGTAAGTCCTTACTCCCATGCAAAACCAATACCGGCAATGTAATTTCCGTCGCCCTGTCTTGTAATCGGTTCATCCCGGCGAATAACTCCCGGAGCATGCGGGTGCTCATACTACCGTGAAAAACCAGCGGATCCTGCACATAACGCCGGACTATCTTGGGATCCCGGCAGATCTGGTCCGGGTCCAGCTTCAGCACGCCCAGCCGCGGCAGCACCACAGCCAACAGCTTTATCAGAAACCGTTGGATGGTGCCGGGCTCCTGCGCTGGTATCAGTAACAGACCAGAAAAAATGCCCCCCACGAGACCGGCCTGATGATCGGGCAAATAGTTGCCGGTCACTAAACCCCCCATACTGTGGCCAAGCAGAAACATGGGCAGGCCTGCAAAACGCGAGCCCAGCAATTCTCGCCACTGGTTCAGGTCGAGCAGGTAGTCTTCAAAGCTGTCTGCATAGCCGTAACGCCCTTCGGACCGGCCATGGCCATGGTGATCCATTGCGGCAACGGCTATCCCACGATCGGTGAAGAACTGGGCAAATTTTGCGTAGCGCCCACTGTGTTCACCCGCACCATGGGCAACGAGAATGATCGCCCGAGGATCGACATCGGGCAACCATGTTTGATGGTAGATCGCGCGGTCCGCTGCGCCGTTAAAGTGTCCTTCGGCATGCTGCATCAGGCTGCCTTGGCCGGCTTGTGCGCCGCGTCTATTTCAGCAATAAAAACCTCTATTTCATCCCAGGCTTCCCGGGCCTCGGTGAGTTGCGGATAGAACATCTGCCAGACATGGGGAACATGTGCCCAGGTCTGCAGCCTCGCTGGAGATCCTGCGACAACGGCCCGATTGACATAACGCCGCGCATCATCGAGCAGTACCTCGTGCTCACTGGCCTGCAATAACGTGGGGGGGAGCCCACCAAGATGGCCATAAACGGGTGACACGGTCGGGCTGGAGGGGCTGATCCGATTCTGCACCAAACTGACCCACCACAAGAGTGGCCGCGGGGCCCTCATCACGCGGCTAAACATCGGGCCCAGCATCGCGTCTGTTTTCAGATTCGTTTTCAAACTGCTACCACCGAAGGTGCTATCCGTTATAGGGGAGAGCGCGACAGCCGCATCAGGCGAACGCAAGGGCTGATCGCGTAGCCAGGCGATCAGAGCCAAAGCGAGGTTGCCGCCCGCGGAGTCCCCGGCAATAAATAGCCGCTGCGCCGCACCGGCGGCTTGCGGCCCATTTTGCAGCAGCCAACGATAGGCAGTCCGGCAGTCTTCGATACCCGCCATGCGGGTATTTTCCGGCATCAGGCGGTAATCAATCACGAGCACCGCGGCATTGGCGACTGCCGAGAAGCGGCTGGTGATATTGCGGTGGCTCTTGGGGCTTCCCATAACAAACGCTCCGCCATGGATATATAACACCCTTCTGTCACTGCTCGTTCCGGGCGCAACCACCCATTCAGCGCTAACGCCTCCCGCGTTCACAGGCGTGACAGTGGCATCGATCTTCATCCCATCAGAGAGTTTGTCCATATATTCGCGCATCAGGCCCAGGCGATCGGCTCGGCTGGCACGCTGCAAGGGCGCCATGCCAACGGCAAAGGATGCTTCGACGGCGTCATGTTCCTGGTTGCGGCCCTGTCCATGATTAAAGCTCTGCTCACACCGAAAATCGAATTCCTTAAGGTCCGCCCCACCCAGATAAAAGAAGGTAATGCCTAAGAAAAGTAAGAGTAAAAACAGCCAAATCATGGTTTCGCGTCCGCACAGCGTCGTATTTGGCGCCCATTTAGCAGAACAATGGCTGTTGGAGCAAGCCTTTCGACTGACCCAACAGCCGCACGAGGCGCCTCTTTCGTCTATGAGGCGGCCCCTGTTACTGTCGGCACAAGTTAGGTAGCATGCGGAACCGCTCTATAAAAAAACCATAGTGGAGTTAGTTGTATGTCTGAGTACTTCGTATTACCCCCATTGCTGGGCCTTGTCGGCCTGGTAATCGCATTCTTTATCTACCACCTCATGAGTCGCGCCGACCCCGGCGACGGCCTGGTAACAAAAATCGGCGACCAGATTCACCTAGGCGCCATGGTCTTCATGAAGCGCGAGTACAAGATGCTGGGGTTGTTCGCCCTGGCATTGCTTATAGCCATATGGGTATCCCCACTTGGAACGAATACTGCCATTGCCTTTATCGCAGGCGCGGTGTCCTCAGCGCTTGCTGGGTATCTGGGCATGTTCGCCGCAACCAGAGCGAATGTCCGCACCGCAGTCGCTGCTCGCGACCACGGCCAGGACAAGGCGCTATCGATTGCGTTCTACGGCGGTTCGGTAATGGGCCTGTGCGTAGCGTCTTTGGGCCTTGTGGGATTAGGTAGCGTTTACTGGTTCTTTGGTGGCGACCCGGAGACGGCACACGC
>JBLFXU010000151.1:0-7290 GCA_047609575.1 Bacteroidia bacterium
GGTTAGCCAGCAGAAGGTTGACATAACCCTCGCGGGCCACGTCATAGCAATGGCCCGCCGAACAGGCCAGTGATGCTCCCTGCTCACCTATCGCGCCCTCTCGCAGGGCCTGACGACATACCGGACAGCGCCACATCTCTCAGCCCCGCCCAAAGATTACAGGAGGTGCCGTCAGCCGCGTATCAGCAGATATAGTCAAACAGCAGCAACTGGTCGTAAACAAACCATGTGAATCATTGAACCAACGTCTTCGACCTCGAGGTCGCAACTTTAGCATAAGCTTCCCTGAAAAATTGACCTCTACCGGATCGACATCAAGTCAACCACCCTCCCCTCGCACAGACACAGCAGGGTTGTGGCTGGTACTTGATAATCGCGTATAGTGCACCCCACAAGACCGTCACGCGGACAGACCGAATGAAAAACAACGAGTTATTGCAGTCCATCTGCACCGCGCTGGAGCTGGCAGAACAGGACCTGGGAGCCTTGCTAGCACTATGCGGGCACGATGCCCAGTCCGAATCGGATGAGGGCCTGCTGCAAGAGTGCTCCAATGAACAACTGCGCTGCGTCCTGGAGGGACTCATACTCGAACGCAGGCCGCCACGTAGCGATGGCAAGCCGCCGGTGATCAACAAAAAGGCACTGTCAAACAATGAAGTTCTCAAAAAACTGCGCATTGCGCTCAATCTGCAGCAGGAGGACATGCTGCTCGTTTTTGAAGAAGGTGGCGCCACACTCTCCGAGACAGACTTAGGCGCGCTGTTTCGCAAGCAGGGTAACAAGCACTTTCGCGCCTGCAGCGACGCGATGTTGCTGCAGTTTCTCGGCGGCCTGAATCCGAGCCTCGATACCTGAATGATACCGATGACATCATGACTCCCATAACACCCATAACATCGGCATGGATCAAAGCATGGGTTTCACCCGAAAATAGTCGTTGGCGTGGCCATGTCCAATTATGACGTGATCGTACTTGGCGCGGGGGCAGCTGGGCTCTTTTGTGCCTTTACGGCCGCGCAACGGGGTCGACGTGTATTGGTGCTGGAGAAATCTAACAAGGTCGGCAAAAAAATCCTGATGTCTGGCGGTGGCCGTTGCAATTTCACTAACCTCGATGTGACGCCAGAGAATTTCATCTCAAACAACCCGCATTTCTGTAAATCTGCGCTGAGTCGTTATACACAATGGGACTTTATTGCCCTGGTAGAGCGTCACCAGGTAGCCGTTGAGGAACGCAAACATGGCCAGCTGTTCTGCCGTGAGTCTGCCAGCGACATCCTGGCAATACTGCTCGATGAATGTGCTTTGGCCGGGGTAGAAATACAAACCCGGGCTGCCCCAGACACAATCAGCAGCAGTGCAGCCCAGCAGGGCGGCGGCTACGAAGTCGCCAACTCAGGCCAAACGTTCACCTGCCAGTCGCTGGTCGTTGCCACTGGCGCACTGTCTATCCCCACTCTGGGCGGCAGCGACTTTGGCTACACGCTGGCCGAACAATTTAACGTGCTGCTGCTGCCACGCCGGGCCGGGCTCGTCCCTTTCATGTTCAGTGATGCTATGAAGGGACTATGCGAACGACTTGCCGGCAACTCACTGGAGGTAACGGTGAGCTGCCACGAGCAGTCATTCACCGAAGCGCTGTTATTCACCCACCGTGGTATTAGCGGACCAGTGATCTTGCAAATCTCAAACTACTGGCTGCCCGGCGATATTGTGTATCTGGACTTGTTACCAGGCCTCGACGCCACAGCTTTGCTGATGGAAGCTCGAACTGACAGTGGCGCCAATCGCCTTAGAACAGCGTTACAGCGACACCTGCCCAAATCAGTAGTGGCCGAACTGCAATCGCTATGGTGGTCTGACGCGAGTGAGCGACCGCTGGCGGAATTTAGCGACACCAGCCTGTCGGAACTGGGGGAGCAGCTCAATAACTGGGCGCTGAAACCCTCGGCCACCGAAGGTTACAGAACGGCTGAGGTCACGCTAGGCGGGGTAGATACCCATGCCCTCAGCTCAAAAACCATGGAAACCCGGCATCAAGCGGGACTGTACTTTATCGGTGAGGTGGTAGATGTTACCGGCCACCTGGGCGGATTCAACTTCCAGTGGGCGTGGTCTTCAGGTTACGCTGCTGGCATGCACGTCTAGCTACACCAATACCGTTAGCTAGACCAAGACGATTAGTTAGAAAAACACTATGCTACGACTGAATAACATCACATTAGCGCTGGACCACTCCAGTTCAGACCTAAGCCTGGCCATTGCTCAAAGGCTGGAGGTTGATGCCGCCGACATCATCAATTTTGAAGTGTTCAAGCGCAGCCACGATGCACGAAAAAAGGGCAATATTCGCCTGATCTACCAGTTGGACGTGCAACTCACATCCACTCTCGAGACCTCGCTGCTGACCCGCTTCTCCAATCCGGATCTCTGCCGACCCAGCCCGGATACCCGCTACAGTTTGGTGGCCACAGCCGATACGAGTTTCCCCAACGCCAACCAGCAACGGCCTATCATCATTGGCTTCGGTCCCTGCGGTATTCTTGCTGCGTTGCTTCTGGCGCAGATGGGGTTGCGCCCGATTGTATTGGAGCGCGGTAAAGCGGTACGCGAGCGCACCAGCGATACCTGGGCGTTCTGGCGCAAAGGGGAGCTGAACACCGAGTCAAACGTGCAGTTTGGCGAGGGCGGTGCCGGTACGTTTTCAGATGGGAAATTGTATAGCCAGGTGAAGGACAAGCGGTATCTTGGCCGGAAAGTGCAGATGGAATTTGTTAAGGCAGGGGCGCCAGAAGAAATTCTTTTCGTCAGCAAGCCACACATCGGCACGTTCAAGCTGGTGAAGATGGTCGAAAACATGCGCGCTGAGATCATTCGCCTGGGCGGCGAAATCCATTTTGGGAAGAAAGTGGAGCGCATACTATTTGAACCATCTGATAGCAATCACGACAAGCGCGGCTGCAGCAAAAGAGTCAGGGGCCTTGTGCTGGCCAGCGGTGAAACGCTATACAGCCACCACGTGGTACTGGCAATTGGTCATAGCGCTCGCGACACCTTCCAGATGCTACAGGACGCTGACGTGTACATCGAGCCAAAACCGTTCTCGATTGGTTTTCGGATTGAACACCCGCAATCGATCATCGACAACGCCCGTTTCGGCAAGCAGGCCGGTCACCCCTTACTGGGAGCAGCGGAGTATAAACTGGTGCATCACTGCGACAACGGCCGCAGTGTCTACAGCTTCTGCATGTGCCCAGGAGGCACCGTGGTCGCCGCAGCGTCTGAAGAAGGTGGCGTGGTGACCAATGGCATGTCGCAGTACTCTCGCAATGAACGCAATGCCAACTCTGCCATCGTGGTGGGCATCACGCCGGAGGTGGACTACCCCGGCAACCCCCTGGCGGGGATAGACCTGCAACGCGATCTGGAGCGACAAGCATTTAGACTTGGCGGTTCGGACTACACCGCCCCGGCGCAGCTGGTAGGCGACTTTCTCAACAATGTGCCTTCCAGTGAATTGGCGAGCACCCCACCCTCCTACCAGCCAGGCATCAAGTTGACCGATCTGTCGGGCGCGCTCCCACCCTTCGCCATCGATGCAATTCGCGAGGCCATTCCCGCGTTCAACAAACAGATAAAGGGTTTCGCCATGCCAGACGCCTTGCTCACTGCGGTTGAAACACGTACCTCTTCGCCAATCTGCATCAAGCGCAATGAACACTTTGAAAGTATCAATACCAGCGGCCTCTATCCTGCAGGCGAAGGCGCAGGGTATGCAGGCGGCATCCTCTCTGCCGGTATTGATGGCATTAAGGTAGCGGAGGCAATTGCACTGTCATTACTGACGGAGACGCAGGTCACGGGGCCACAGTGAGGGGAGTGTATTTTTCCTTTCGCTTACGTTGGCGGCTGCGTGTTGCAGCGTTGGTTCCAGAACTCATCTGTCGCGCGTTCACTGGAAAGTTAACTTACTGTTGCGAAAAAATGGGTATTCAGAGGCTACTGACAAACTCACTGGGGTCATGCATTGACTCTATAGACTTGGTCGATTCAACTTGTCAGTATCGCAAATTTCGCTTGGTTAAGTTGTCAGCACCCCTATAAATACACCGTCATAAGCTTGTTACTATCAGCCCGAGTATCACCTACGGAATATCACTTTGAGCGATCAACAATGAACAAAATAGCAGTCATTATGTTCGATACCCGAACACCGGAGATTGGGGCCGACAACTACTGGAGTCTCGCCGCGCAGCTAAACTACCTATACGCCCAAAATTTCGGCTACGACTTCATTTACTATCTGGACGATCATGTTGATGTCGGTCAGAACACGCTCAGCATGAGCGAGGACGGCGAGAACTCCAGTGCAAAAATTGCCGCAACTTGCTATCTCAAAGCCACCGTGGCGCGTGGTGCTGCCTGGGGGAAAATACCCTCAATCGCCGATGCGCTTTGTCGTGGCTATGAGAAGGTAATGTATGTCGACAGCGATGCCTTTTTTCGTAGTGATACCACTGCGATATCTGTCGAAAATTTTTTGCTGCGCTATGGTGCTGTCGATACCGGCGCGGATGCAGAGATCTTGTTATGGATGGCCTCCAATGCGCCCTGGGGTGTAAAAAACCCAAACTCGGGTTTACAGCTTTGGATTAATCGGCCGCAGACGATGAAAATTTTGCGGCGTTGGTGGAATATGGACGTCGCAGCCCAGGAGCACCCCTTCGAGCAAGCGGCAGTCAAACGGATGTATTGGAAGGGCAAATGGCCTATGGCCGTCATGGAGAAGTTTCAGTGGATGGACCCCGAGCAGTGGCCGAGCCTGCCAGCCTTGCATATACCCAGCGTGCACAAAGAGCAGCGCGAGCCGCAAATGCGTCACCACCTTGGCGAGCAGTCGGTGACGGAGATTCCGATACATAGAATCGATACCACTGCAGTGGCACAGCAGTGTCTGGAGTCGAATTAGCCGAACAATTTGCCTAATTAGAAAGGTAAGTCTAAGACCTGGCCCCATGCATTGCTATTGCCTGTGGCCATTGATGGTATTAACGTAGTGAAAGCAGTGGCGCTTGATTTCCTCGCCTAAGCGCTCACAGTCATTTGTCCAGAAGACAACAATAGGAGTTCCGCTTTGAAAATTGAGCCTCTAACCCCGGCTATCGGCGCCCAGATTCTGGATGTAGATCTTGGTCAGCTATCACCAGGCCTGGTCAGTGATGTTCGTACGGCGTTACTGAAATACAAAGTCGTTTTTTTTCGAGACCAAAATGTAACGGAGGATCAACACATTGCCTTTGCGCGCAGCTTTGGTGAGCTGGAGATTCATCCGGCAACGCCGAAGGATCAGCCCAATCCGGAAGTGCTTCACATTGCGCATGGGCCGGATTCGCGGGGCGCTGAGAACTTTTGGCACTCCGACGTCACCTGGCGCGAGGAACCTTCTCTGGGCTCGGTACTGCGTGGCTGCAAGGTGCCTTCCGTAGGGGGCGATACTCTGTTTGCGAATATGGCTCTCGCCTATGACCGCTTGCCCGAGTCCACCAAAGAGAAAATTCATGACTGCATCGCAGTTCACGACATAGCGAGGGTATTCGCCAGTCGTCTGAATAAAAAGCCCGAAGAGCTGCATGAACTCTATCCTCCAGTGGAGCATCCGGTTGTACGCACACACCCGGAGACCAAAGAGCCAGTGGTCTATGTGAACGGCGCGTTTACCAGTCACATCAAGGGTATGGAGGCCAAGGAGAGCCAGGAGCTACTGGACCAGCTGTACAAATCCGCCTGGGACCCTGAAGTTCAGTGTCGCTTCCAGTGGCAAGCCGACTCAATTGCATTTTGGGATAATCGGGCCTGTCAGCATTTTGCTGCATCAGACTATTTTCCCGCAATACGCGCCATGGAACGGGTCACTATCGCAGGAGATAAACCCTACTTTGAAGATCGCTAAGTAGGGAGAGTATCTACAAACTAACGCCCCAGCCTTAACTCGCCCAACTCTCGATAGAAGCGAATCACAAGCTCTTCAGTTGATGGGCACCTTTGGGCAGAAATCCGTCAATCAGTTCGTCCGGGATTCGCGCTGGGCACGCAGAGATTCCCTGACTAAATAGAGGAGTTGGGTGGTAGGCGGCAGAGCTTAATGAAGCGCGCTCCCAATCCAGCGAACTAAGGCCTGACTTTTTTACTCTGACCCTCAATATCCCTAAAGTCTCATAGACAGGCGGTATATGGCTTTACCACGCCTTCTATGGGATAAATAGCGCCTCTATCGGACTCTCGTACTGCATAAGTGTTCAGATCTATTAAAGCCACCATCCTGATGGCGCTGGCAGGGACGCTAGTGTTAGCTTCCTGTGCGACCACCTCCTCCACAGTCGCTCCCACAATCGCGCCCGCAGCACCGCCCAATTTTGTCGTCATACTCACTGTATGATCAGAGCTGGGTAGGTACTTCGCTACAGCTGCTGCCCGGTGATGTACGCAGCAGTAGTGACTACTACCAGACCCCACATATCGAGCGCCTTGCTGAGAGCGGCATGGTGTTTTCCCAAGGCTATGCGCCAGCGTCAGCATGCCACCAATCCCGCGAGCGTTACAAATAGGCCAGACAACTGCGAGTCATGTTTACCAACGGGACAGAGACAACTGGACTGCTGTTTATCAGGAACAGCTGACAATTCCACGCATGCTTAAGGCGGCAAACCCACGCTATCGCACCGCTCATTTTGGCAAGCGGGATATGCGGTACGACAATCCGACACCACAAGACATGGGTTATGACGTCAGTGATGGCTCTTATCTCGGGCAATTACAAGTTGATCAAGAGCGAGGAAAACGGACTAGAGCTATTCGATTTATCGAATGACCTGAGTGAGGAGAATGACCTTCAGCGCAGCTTGCCCAGGAAAGTTGCGGAGCTATTGAGCCAGATGGAAAATTACCTGCGTGCAGTAGACGCGGAGACCGCCGGGCTGAAAGGAAAAGGAAAAAAGCGCAAAAAAGAATAGTCCAATAATTCACCGGATACCACGCAATCACCAGAACCCAGGCATCTACTCAATGTCCCAGTCATCCTCGAACAGAGAAAATTCACCATTTTGTTGCTGATTGTCAGCAGTAGCATCTTCGAATTGGTCATTGCACGCATCTATGGTTGGCTTGGCGGCAACATAGCTAGAAATTAAGTCCCTGGTAATACTCAACTCCTCTGTCAGACTGAGATCGCTGCGGTTCAAAATCCGGTTGGCTGTGGACTGCATGTCCTCGCCCAGGGGAACGGCGCAA
>JBLFXU010000152.1:0-7290 GCA_047609575.1 Bacteroidia bacterium
TTTGACGACAGCTTTGAAGCTGTCCTGGTTTGGGGGCATGGCTGGCTGCTGGATGTCGCCTTGCACCCGGACTACGAAAACAACGGTTGGATATATCTGCACCACACAGAGCGCTGCACAGACTGCTGGATTCTCGATAAAAGTTTTAACCGTGTTGTTCGAGGGCGCATCCGGGATGGTAAGTGGGTTGATGAAGAGGAAATCTGGTTCCCAGGGGAGCAGTATCATTCCATCGTTCCAGATGTTGCGGCAGGCGGCAGGCTGGCCTTCGACAGTGCCGGCTATTTGTATATTAGCGTGGGGGTCAAGGGCAAAAGCAATTTTGATGGCGTGCAGGACTTGTCCAAACCCTGGGGCAAGATTCATCGGATACATGATGATGGCCGCATTCCCGTCGACAATCCCTTTATCGACAGTGACACTGCCTACCCCACAACGTGGACCTTCGGCCACCGCAGCCCCCAGGGACTGGAGTACAACCTGCGTACTGCGCAGCTCTGGTCCACCGAGATGGGACCCCGCGGTGGGGATGAGCTGAACCTGATATTGCCGGGCAGAAACTACGGCTGGCCCCTGTATTCCATGGGCTTGAACTACGACGGCACGGCTATCGAATACGGCGAATGGCTCGATATTACTTTTGATCTGAACGATATAGAACAGCCGGTTGTTGACCTGACACCCGGGCCAGCAGTATCCAGTTTTATCTTCTACGAGGGAGACAAATTTCCCAATTGGCGGGGGCAAGCACTGGTCAGTTCACTGAAAGCCTCCGAGCTATACCGGATTGAACTGGACGAAAACAATCACTACGTAGAATCTGAAGTGCTTATCAGCCAGCTCGCTCGAATTCGCGATATTGAAACAGGTCCGGATGGCTATCCTTACCTGCTACTGGAGCACAAGGATGGTGGCCAAATTTTGCGCATGGTACCAGCGGACCCATGGCCCAAAGAACCAGAACTGATTCAAGCGCTGCGCTAGCGCAGGAGTCTGGGCACCAAAACAGGCGTATTGGCTTTATAGGCAACATACTCTGGATCTTCTCCCCAGCGCCGGTCTGATATGTGTTCAAGCATCGCAACTCCGCTAACGCGTGTGAGTAGTAGGTACACAAAAACCGGAGATACCAGCGTTACAATCTGCCAGCCCTGCAGCGCAGGCATGGCCAATACAGCAATACCCAGCCAGAGCGTAATTTCACCGAAATAGTTCGGGTGACGCGAGCGCGACCAAAGACCGCTAGTAATAAATTTCTCGGGGCCCTGCACTTGCCGAAACAGCCGTTTTTGTCGGTCTGCAATGACTTCCATACCAAACCCAAAAACCCATAGAGCAATGCCAAAACTGTCCATGACACTCAGTGCGACTGACTCTGCACTGGTGATTGCTGCCAATGCAGCACCGGCGGTTACCGCGACCCAAAGGCCCTGCAAAGACCATGTGCGAAAGAACAGCGTGGGGCTTGGCTTAATTTTATCGAAGCGTGAATCTCTGCCATCCTGGGAGATACGTACGAAAAGGAAACTTCCAAGACGGACCGCCCAGATAATAATGAAAGTGGCTAACAGTGCACTGCGCAGGTCATAAACACTCGCCCCGACCAGCGCCAACAGGGTTGCTGCAATGTAGGTGAGACTACCGGTCAGGTCATAAAAGCGTTCGGTCTGATATTTGTAAGCTGGAATAAAGGCCAACCACTGAATAACAAAAACCATAACCACTACTACTGCCATCAGAGGCAGTGAACCGAGCATGACGCCACCGTCACTCCCCGCCCAGGCAATCGCGGTGGCGACCAGGCCAATAATTGCAAGTGCCATCATCTCTGTAAAAGTCCTCAATTGTGTCTGGCTCGCACAGACCGAATCACCCCGGTCCAATAACCGGGTTTCAATAGCGCTTTCCTGCCTTTGTGAAATACCCAAAAAATGGGCACTACCGGCGTTTTATCCCAGCCATCGGATAGCCTATATGCGGGCTATTGGTCTAACAAGACGCATCACAACTTTCGATACTGCTCGTGCCCCGGTTCCGTAACCTGCAGTATTTTCAACATAAGACCACTACTGGCAATGGCCTCCATACCGTTGGGAAACTGATGAATCCAGTCGGCAATATAGTGCCGCTTTGAAATACGCCACTCACCGTCGCGCTTCTCCAGTTCGTCCAGGTAGCGGCCACCAAACATGGTATCCATCAACTGGCCATCTTCGCCCTCGGTAGAGCCCACAGAAATGCCATAGCATTCACCCTTCGCCTGCTCGCCGCTGACCTGCACCATCACGCCGGTACTGACATGCCAGCGCCGCGGGGAGGAGGCCTCCAGCTCCATTACCACAGGCACCCAGTCTTTGCCCGAGCCCTGGAAGAAACCGTAGTCGATTTCCGCATCGGGCCAAAAGCAGCTGCCCTGCCCCTCAGCATCCAGCCAATCCAAGGTGCGACCGTAGCGCATCAGCACATCTTCACAAGCCTTGCGGTCTAGTAGTTCCTGCAATTGATCATCCATTATTTCTATCCCTTGTGTTGATTGGGTAGAACCGAGAATCGGTTAGCCCCCAAAACCCACTACCAGTTGATTAGTCGCCATACCCGCAACCCTATCGCTAAGCACTTCTCGCCATTTGGGGTGGGTCAGTATCCAGAAATCGTTCGCTTTAACAGCCTGGAAAACCAGTTCTGCTACATCCTCTGGCGCCATTCCTTCGTTGACGATAGCGCCGGCCAATTCCTTGAACGTATCGTCTGTCGCCGAGTCCCCCCCGGAGGAATGTCCGGCCAACTCACGATTCCGGTCGCTCTCGCAAATTCGGGTACGCACTGCGCCCGGGCACAAGACTGATGCGCCGATCGCGCTGCCGGCTTCATCAAGCTCCAACCTCAACGTTTCACTCAGTGCCACCACACCAAACTTCGCCACGTTGTAGGGGCCAATATTAACCGTAGACTGCAATCCTGCGCTCGAGGCCGTGTTGACGATATGCCCCTCGCCCGCCCGCTTGATCAATGGCAGAAAAACCTTAATACCGTAGATGACACTCCAAAGGTCCACCCCCAGCACCCACTCCCAGTCTTCGAGCGTAAGCTCCTCCAGCGTACCGGCGCGCACCACACCAGCGTTGTTATGCAGAACATTAACGCTCCCATAGGTATCGATAGCGGCAGCTGCCAGTGCCTCTATCTGCGCAAAGTCCGACACATCGGTCTGTACACCGGTTACCTCGTGGCCCGCTTCACGTAAACCCGAAACCGCAGACTCAAGGGCATCCGCCTGAATGTCAGCCATTACTACGCGCATCCCGGCACGTGCAAAACGCGTCGCTGTCGCCAGGCCAATACCGCTACCCGCACCCGTCACCACTGCCACTTTATGCTGAAAATTCTGCATTTTATGCTCCTGTTATTTTATTAATGTTGAGCGGAATTATTGTTGGCTAAGAAACAGTAGGCGTCGCCGTCTTCTCAAGTAGCAGAAGTTTTCTGCCTTGCTGCCCTAGCTCGATGGGGCATCAATACCGGCAAAACCGGCACCCACAATGATGACATCCAGCACAGCGGCGCTTGCACTACCGTGTAGCTTATCGTCGGACATAGTATCCAGCCTCGAGCGATTTCCTTAGTATTATTCCGTCTCGGGCGCGCCATGGCTGTGCCCCTGAAGCAACAGGCATTTAACCATGAACGCTTGATCCCTTGTATGCATAGCTCCGCCCAGGTGCGAATAGGTGTGGATGGCGTGTGAATAGGTGCGAAAATTTTTGAGGCAGCGGCGTCAGCGCGCATCCCTACAGGCTCGCCACGTGTGCGTGCTAGTCTCTACAGTATTCCGGGTGACAAGGCGAACATCCAGAGGGAACTGTACACATGAAGAAAATTTCAGCGCTCATAGCAATGCTTGTGATTGGGGTTTTCCTACTATTATCGCTCCCGCTGTATGAAGACATTCCCGTCGACCCCCTCTGGGAGATGTCGGTTGTGGAAAACCCCCCAAACGATGCGGTGACGGTGCGTTTCACTGGCACGTCCACTCTGCTGGCCGCTGTCATTCCAATGCACTCACATTATGACCACGCCATGGATTCCCCTGAAGTTGCCCGTCGCACCAACGCTGTGCTAATGGGTTCGGCCTCCACTGCCAACATAGGTCGAGGATGGGGATTGCCAGAAAAACAAATACGAGTGTTTCAGAACAGGGTTCCGGTGCGCATAGGGGATTTTGAAATCACACCGATCGAGTCAAAACACTTTGAGTTTGCCCAGGCTGCGATGCGCGAACGGGCCTTGCGTGATCCCGATATCACGGAACCCTTAATACCGCCGGTTGCCGCTTTTGATTACCGCCTGGGTAAGGCCTATGTTCTTCATATCCGGCACCCAAAAGGCAACTTTGCGATTGTTGGCAGCGCGGGCTACGACAAAGATGGACTGCAGGGGCTGCAGGCAGACGTGGTATTTCTGGGGATTGGTGGCCTGGGATCACAAAGCCAGGCATACAGAGAGGCTTACTGGGAAGAAACCGTGGGGACACTGCAATCGAATCTAGTCATCCCCATACACTACGACAGCTTGACTGCACCTATAGAGGGCCCTTTTCGCGGCACGGACCTGTTGATGTCGATGCTCTCAGGTGGCAGTGAAAACACACTGTCTTTCCTGCGTGCCAAACAGGCAGACAACCCGTTGCTTGTCTACGGATTGCTGCCGCGGTATGACGAGATAGTCCTGTTCGACTAGGAGTGCGGTTCGACGTGTGCCTGCCGTAAAGCAGGCGCCCGCCATCAAGTTCAGGACGCCGCTCGCAACTGCACCTCATCGGCGGGCCCACTCTGTGGGCCACGCACCAGCTGTCCGGGCCTCGCGCCGGTTTCCTGTCCATCCTCAAGAATGACTTCGCCACTGCAAATAGTCACTTTGTAACCATCTACGCGCTGCACCAGCCGGCGTGCATCAGCGGGAAGATCGTAGACCATCTCAGGTGGGTGAATATAGAGACCTTCGTGGTCGATAACGTTGACATCAGCCTTCATGCCCGGCGCGATCAAACCACGATCATGCATGCCATAAAAACTCGCCGTGCGCTGGGTCTGGTTGTGCACCAGTTGCTCTATAGGAATACGCTCACCGCGGCTGCGATCCCGTGCCCAATGCGTGAGAAGGTAAGTGGGCATACTGGCATCGCAGATCAGGCCGCAGTGGGCACCGCCATCAGAGAGACCAAACATGGCATTGGGATGCATCATCATCTCGCGCAAGGCTTCGAAGTCACCCCAGGAATAACCCAGCAATGGCATGTAAATGATGCCCTTGCCCTCACGCTCCAACATTGTGTCGTAGGCAAGCTCAGCCGGTGTAACACCCTGCTGCTGCGACTGGTTTAGTACGCTCTTTTCACGGGGCGGCTCGTAGTCGATAGGATCGCCCAGCGGGAACATGTTGCCCCAATCAGTCAGGCTCTTGGTAAACACCTCGGGAAAGGCAGACAGATCCGGTGGATTGTCGAGAATTTCACGGCGCATCGCAGGCTCGCGCAGGGCAGCGACGCGCTCTGCAAGCGGCAGCATCACAACTCGCTGGTAGGCCTCATGCAAAATAAAGGGGTGGCCACTGGCTTCCAGGCTGAACAATACACCCGCTGGCCGCTGCGCCACCTGCGGTGTCAATGTGCCACCGGCTGCGCGGTCTTCTTCCACTGCTGCCAGCAGGCGCTGCCACTGGGTTGGGTCCTCATTGTTCTGCAAACAGGCGAAGGTCACGGGTAGTCCGGTCTCCATGCCTATCTGCCGCATCCACTCCAACTCTGGCTCTTCCGGGGTGAGATCACTGGCCACCTCGAAGACACCGTGACCCACCTCTCCCATAGCGCGACCAATACCGATGACTTCTTCGCGGTCCGCCGTGGTACCCGGAGCCAGTTCGCCGTCACCGGCCCGGTGCAAAATAGTGCGTGTAGTGGAGAAGCCAAGTGCGCCCGCTTCCAGACCTTCCTTCACGATGGCGCCCATTGTTGCCACCTCCTCCGGCGTTGCCATTTCATTTTTTGCACCCCGGTCGCCCATGACATACGTACGCACAGCACCGTGAGGAACCTGTGTCGCAAAGTCGATCGCGTGGGGGAGCTTCTCAATGGCATCAAGGTACTGCGGAAAAGTCTCCCAATCCCAGCTGATGCCCTCGTGCAAAGCCGCTCCGGGGATATCTTCTACCCCCTCCATGAGCTGAATGAGATAGTCCTCCTGACCCGGCACAACCGGCGCGAAACCCACACCACAGTTGCCCATCACAACCGTGGTCACACCATTCCAGCTGGAGGGTGTCAGCATGGGATCCCAGGAAACCTGTCCGTCATAATGCGTATGAATATCGACCCAACCCGGGGTCACCAACAGGCCTTTGGCATCGATCTCGCGCTTGCCCGGACCGACGTTGTCACCCACTTCAGCGATAACACCGCCCGCAATAGCGACATCGCCGCTTCTGGCGGGTGCGCCACTGCCATCAATGATTTTTCCGTTGCGAATTACCAGGTCGTACATATCGATGCCTCTGTCATTTCATTGTCAGCAGGGGGAATGTTCGTCGTCATAAAAGTGCCGCCCGCAACGTTCTGGCGGCCCGCCCAGCCCCCGCTATGATCCTCAATTACTCTAGCATAAGGTCGCCGGATGACCACCTTCGTTTCACCAGAGAAGATTTCTCTATCGGGACGCTGGAATAACCCTGACCTCCATCTCTCCATCTGGCGCATGGGTAGTGGCCCCCCTGTCGTATGTATTCCCGCCTTTCCAGATTTCGCGCAGACTTAGAGGGCTTGAAAAGCAACAGGGGTCGCCGACGAATGTCGAAGAAATCAGCAATGCGAAGCCTCGTCGTTTCACGTTACAATTGTATCAACGCAGGACGAGAGTACTGCACTGAATCGCCTCTTGTGCCGACTAACCGGCAGAATCGATATGGACGTTCTCCGCTAGCTGCTATGAAAACCCCAATACCCCGGATAATGCGCCTGATTGCCAGCGCACTGCTGCCGCTAATGCTGGCGTCCTGCGGATCAGGTGATAATTCAGAGCCCGCCGTGACAACAAACATGTCGCCAAACTTTGTCATTATCATTGCGGATGACCTGGGCTGGAATGACGTGAGCGCTTACGGTAGCGATTTTGCCCACTCGCCCAAACATAGCGCCGACAATGCTGGAACTGGCCGGTCAGTCTATTCCTACCGACATGCAGGGCGAATCTTTCGCAGCCGTACTGGCAGATCGGGAAAAGCGCATTCGCAACGAGGTGT
>JBLFXU010000153.1:0-7259 GCA_047609575.1 Bacteroidia bacterium
TGTACCTGATTCTTAAGGACATTAAGGCAATCGGCAGAATTGACAGGCAAGGCGGGCCTATCCCGGCATCTACCGCCGAACAAAGATAGTCTTTTACAATTGAAGTCTTAGCGTGAATTGATTTGTAAGACGCCTGCCGCTGTATTATTTTAGGAGAACGCCACACAAGAGGCGGTATACCGAATAATTTTCCAAGGAGACGCGCATGTCATTAAAAGGTAGCCAGACCGAACAGAACCTCAAGGATGCTTTCGCCGGAGAGTCCCAGGCCAACCGTCGTTACCTGTACTTTGCAGCAAAGGCCGATGTTGAAGGTTATAACGACGTTGCCAGCGTATTCCGCTCAACTGCCGAGGGCGAGACGGGCCATGCTCACGGTCACCTTGAGTATCTGGAAGAAACCGGCGACCCAGCCACTGGCCTGCCAATTGGCGCCACTTCCGACAACCTGAAAGCGGCAATAGCAGGCGAGACCCACGAGTACACGGATATGTACCCGGGTATGGCCAAGTCTGCTCGCGATGAAGGCTTCGATGAAATCGCCGACTGGATGGAAACACTAGCCAAGGCGGAGCGCAGCCATGCGAATCGCTTCCAGAAAGCGCTAGACACACTGGACGATTGATCTTCAGGCCGGCCCATCTCGGCCGGCCTTTTACCATCTTTAATAGAACGCCTGCTTCCGGGGGGAGTTATTGTGAGAGAAGGAAGCCTGGAGGCACCGACCCGCCACCCGCTGGATTGGAAATCTGATTCATTCTGGGACAGAGACGACCTCAATAAAGAACTAGAGCGCGTCTATGACATCTGCCACGGTTGCCGCCGTTGCGTCAGCCTGTGCGAATCCTTTCCCACCCTGTTCGATTTGGTAGACGAATCCGACACCCTGGAGGTCGACGGGATAGACAAAGCGGATTACAACAAGGTGGTTGACCAATGCTATCTCTGTGACCTTTGCTATATGACCAAGTGTCCCTATGTACCGCCGCACGAGTGGAACGTCGACTTTCCGCACCTCATGCTGCGGGCCAAAGCAGTAAACTACCGCGAACACGGCGCCAAGCTCAGGGACAAGGTACTCACCAGCACAGACACCGTATTTTCTGCAGGGTCCATACCACTGGTTGATGTCACCGTTAATGCACTGAACAAGGTGACTGGTTTCCGTAAGATAGTGGAAAAGGTGGCGGGGATTCATCACGCGGCGCCCATCCCTCAATTCAATCACAAAACGCTGCGCAAACAAGCCAAGCCCCTGCTGCGCGACATAGAACCGACCGCAGTGGGCGAAACATCCGGCAAGGTTGCCCTTTACGCCACTTGCTATGGCAACTACAGCACCCCGAATATCGGCGGCGACTTTATCAAAGTGTTCCAGCACAACAGCATTCATATTGATGTCATCGAAAAAGAACAGTGTTGCGGCATGCCTAAACTGGAGATGGGCGACCTGGAATCAGTAGACAAACTAAAACAAGCCAACATTCCACTACTGGCCAGCCTTGTAGACCAGGGCTACGATCTCACTGCACCGATTCCCTCCTGCGTACTGATGTACAAACAAGAGCTGCCCCTGATGTACCCGGACGATGCGGATGTTGCCAAAGTACAGGCCGCGTTTTATGACCCCTTCGAATATCTCTGGCTCAGGCACAAAGGGAAAGCCCTGGACACCGAGTTCCCTGAGGCGTTGGGACAGGTTACCTATCAGGCAGCCTGTCACCAGCGCGTGCAGAATATCGGCCCAAAAACCCGCGATATCCTCAACCTCGTGCCCGACACGCAGGTAACCACTATTGAGCGTTGTTCGGGTCACGATGGCACCTACGCCGTAAAAGTCGAAACCCATGAAAATTCCGTCAAGATCGCCAGGCCAGTGGTGCGCAAGATCGACCAGCAAAAACCCGATCACCTCACCAGCGACTGCCCGATGGCGGCGACACATTTAGCCGATCTCGCGCAAGAAGTTGAACGCGCTGAGCACCCGATGACACTGCTACGACGGGCCTATGCCCTGGAGTAATTCCCCATGAATATGCTATCTCGATCCGATCTGTGGTCACTGGAAGAATATGCAGAACAGCGTCAGCGGTTTCGCACACAGGTTATGGCGCACAAAAAGAACCGACAACTGCAGCTGGGGGATCATGCCCGCCTGTACTTTGAGGACCGCTTGACGGTCCAGTACCAGATTCAGGAAATGCTTCGCATAGAAAAGGTATTTGAAGCCCAAGGCATCAATGAAGAGCTGGAAGCCTATAACCCGCTCATTCCCGATGGCAGTAACTGGAAAGCGACGTTTATGCTGGAGTACGACGACCCCGCATTACGTGCAACTGCACTGGCAGGCCTGATCGGTATTGAAAATCGGGTATGGCTACAGGTAGAAGACTGCGAAAAAACTTACCCAATAGCAGACGAAGATCTCGAGAGGCAGAACGACGAGAAGACCTCATCGGTGCATTTTTTGCGTTTTGAACTTGACCCCAGTGCCGTTCGAGCTGTGCATAGCGGGGCAAGCATTTCTGCTGGCATCGATCATGCGGGCTATGAACTTGAAGGTTTTGCTCTGCCAGAATCAATACGCGAGTCTTTAGCTGCAGACCTGGATTCGGCCAGTCTCAACTAGCGCTGCGTTTCCTATTGGTGCGCGCAGTGGCCTCAGCACCCAGTGGATCATCGGGCCAAGGGTGCTTGGGATAGCGTCCTTTCATCTCCCGCTTCACCTCTTGATAAGCGCTGCGCCAGAAGCCGGCGAGGTCCTGCGTAATCTGTAACGGCCTGCCTGCTGGTGACAGCAAGTGCACCTGCAGCGCGACCCTGCCTTGTGCTATACAGGGCGTCTCTTCACAGCCGAACATTTCCTGCAGTTTTACCGCCAACACCGGCGGATTCTGCGAGTAATCAATGGCGATACTGGAACCTGAAGGCACAGCCCAACGCTCAGGAGCAAGCCGCTCAAGCTCCAATGGAAAAGGCCATGGCAGTAATACACGCAAGATATTCTTCAGATCAAGCCGGCGAAAATCGTCAAGACGCTGCACATCACTGAGATACGGTGCCAGCCACAACTCCAGGCTCGACAGTAGGGCAGCATCCGAAAGGTCAGGCCAGGGACTGCCTGGATCATCTATAAAGGCCTCTCGCAACAGCGCGATGCGGGCGCGCCACTGTTGTAGCGCCTGCGTCCACGGCAGAACCCCCAAACCCTTCTTACGGACCAAGCCGAGCAGCGCTTCCGCTCTAGCCGCATCAGGCACTTGCGTGAGTGCCTCAGTAGACAACAACAGATGTCCTATGCAGTTGCGGCGCTCGGCCACAAAGCGGTCGTATCGGTAGTCCCACTCAACATGGTCATCTGCGGTAACAAGCGCAGACAATAGTCCGGAAAAACTCTCGGGGTTCAGTGGCACAGCGGCGTAGATTCGATCAGCGGCTTCGCCCACTGTACCGCCAACTTCCGCAACGGCTAACCACGGTTCGCTGACAAGCCCATCATTGGCGGGTAACTCCGCGCCGCGCCCATTGCTGAGCTGGTAGATATGTCCATCCGCCCCGGCACGCCGCATTGCGATCCGATCGGGATAGGCACTGGCCAGCAGCACACCTACGACCTCCTCTTCTTCTATGTCGAGGGCAAACTTGCGCGGTTTGTGTATTTCACTGGCTAGGCGAGCATAGTGCCTGGCCTGATCCCAGATTCTACGAAACCAGCCCT
Organism: Bacteroidia bacterium; assembly: GCA_047609575.1. Lineage (GTDB taxonomy): Bacteria > Pseudomonadota > Gammaproteobacteria > Pseudomonadales > Halieaceae > Marimicrobium. Next base: position 3,719 of record JBLFXU010000153.1, read on the forward strand.
GGTGACGGGTTGGACAAGCACTTTCTCCCATGAGGACCGCCAATGATGCGCGAATATCGACCCCTTCACTGGCCAGGGGGTTGCGTTCGGACAGCAGCGCTGCCAGTAAACAGGCCGTCTCAGTGGCATGTGTATCACAGCCAACCAGCAACATATGCGCCAGACGCGGGTGCAGCGGCATCTGGGCCAAGCGCACGCCGTGCGGCGTCAACTGATACTCACCTGTGTCATTGCGAAATGCAGCGCCGCAGCGCTCCAGCACAAGCAGCGCTTGAGACCATGCAGCTTGTGGAGGCGGATTCAGCCACGCCAATTCAGTGGGGTCGGTCATACCCCAGGACAATAGTTGCAGTGCCAATGGTGCCAGGTCCGCCTGTAATATCTCGGGCGTAGTTTGTGCTATCAGGCGATCCTGTTGCTGCTCGCTCCACAGACGATAGCAAACACCAGGACCCAGTCGTCCTGCGCGGCCCTGACGCTGTTGCGCAGAGGCTCTGGAAATACGCTGGGTTGTTAATCGCGTCATGCCAGTGTTTGGATCGAACTTTGCGTGTCGAGCAAGACCGCAATCAACAACGACACTGACCCCTTCGATAGTCAGGCTGGTTTCCGCTACATTGGTTGCGAGTACCACCTTGCGCTGCCCCGCTGCGGGCGCCTCTATGGCGGCTTGCTGTCGATCCAGCGGCATGCCGCCATAAAGCGGCATTATCTCTACTTCCGTGTGCCCCAGGTGCGTCATAAGCCCCTTGAGCTCACGCGCCACAGAACGAATCTCGCGCTGTCCGGGCAGAAAAACCAATACACTGCCTTTATGCTCAGCCACGGCCCGGCTGACAACGTCTACGGTGGGACCAACAATTGAGTCGCGCAGCTGATGGGCGCCGCTGAAGTGTGTCACCACCGGATATTGACGGCCTTGCGATGTCAGCACTGCAGCATCGTCCATCATGCTCGACACCGCCTCGCAGTCGAGCGTGGCAGACATAACTAGCAGTTTTAGCGCCGGCCCTTCACGGAACATTCCGCGCCCTTTCAAACACAAGGCAAGACAAAGGTCCGAATCAAGGTTGCGCTCGTGGAACTCATCAAAAATGACCAGCGCAACATCCTCAAGGCCTGGATCACGTTGCAGCATGCGCGTCAGGATACCCTCAGTGATCACTTCAATCCGCGTGGCTTCACTAATACAGGTATCCAACCGGATACGGTAACCCACTGTTTGTCCAACGCTCTCGCCAAGCAGCTGCGCCATACGACTGGCGGCTGCCCTTGCGGCGACACGGCGCGGCTCAAGCACAAGAATCTTGCGACCCTCCAACCAGGGCGCGCCAAGCAGGGCCAGCGGCACAATGGTGGTCTTACCGGCGCCAGGAGCGGCTTGCAGAACAGCCTCATCGCGCTCAGCCAGCGCCTGTTGCAGGGGCGCCAGGACGTCGCATATGGGCAGGTCAGACGGGGGAGTGAATAACATGCGCCAATCTTAACGGAGCCCGCCTCAGCGCGCTATGGATTACCGTAACCACAGAGGGTCACCCTCATGCACGATTGAATGCCAGCAGCGGCCTGTTAAGCTAGCGGCACAGCCATCAGGGACCAATAGCATGACACTTCTATTACTGGGCATTCTGTTATTTGCAGGCGTTCACTTCATCCCCTCTATGTCACCTGGGCTGAAATCCGCCTGGATGACAAAAATGGGCGAAGGCGGCTACAAGGGCATATTTTCACTGCTTCTACTGGCCTCTTTCGCGTTGATGATCGTTGGCTGGCGCAGTAGCACTCCCGCGCTGGTTTACGCGCCTCCGGCTGGCCTGCATATTCCAGCACTCATCCTTGTGGCACTGGGCTTCCTGGTAATGGGTGCCAGTAACCGGAGCTCTCGCCTGCGCCTGTTTATTCGCCACCCTCAACTCACGGGCGTCGCCATGTGGGGCGTAGCCCATTTGCTACTTAATGGGGAGAACAGGAGCGTCCTCTTATTTGGTGCGCTAGCGCTTTGGGCAGTCATTGAAATGTTCGCGATCAATCGCCGGGAAGGGGTTTGGATAAAGGAGCCGCCACCTGGATGGGGATCAGAGTTTATAACGCTATTGGTCGGGCTTGTGGTGATTGGCGTTGTCGTCGCCATACACCCCTGGATCAGTGGTGTGCCTGTCTGGTAAGGGCCTAGAGAGGCCATGATTCTGCAGGTACTGCAGGCGTCTCTTGCCACCAGCAGTGACCGGTAGGCTGCACTTTCAAAAAATTCATCCATCAATTCCAGAGATGGAAACTCCACCAGAATGAGTCGCCCCGGCTCATAGTCCCCGTCATAGACTTGAAACTCGCCACCGCGCGCCAGATAGCGGGCTCCCACCGCCTGTAACAGTGGAGCCACTTTTCGTTGCTTCGGTAGAAACTCAGCAATGTCGTGGACATTGACGTCCACAATGGCATAGGCACCCATTGGCCATCCCGCAAACCGCTACTCTAATGTTCGCTACAGTAGCCCAAACCTGGGGATCTATTCGTTGTTCTGCATCAAACGAATGGAGGAAAGTGCTGCACCGGAAACATCACTGAAGGAAAATCGAGTAGGCAGCTTGCCTTGCCACGGTTTACCGCCCACTTCAACATAGGGATAGACAAAATAGTTGAGCGGCGCTGCCGCACTGCCCTCGGACAGCACCAGATCGCGCCCGGTGGTAAAATGAATGCGATCAGCAGGATGACTACCGTAGAACAACTCTCTCTTCTGCGGAGCCTTGGCCGCCTCAGATGCGTCAATCGGCACCCAACCCCGCTCCGGCAGGTAGAATTGCACCCAACAGTGATAACCGCCTATTTGCCCTTGGTTCCTGTCTGATGGCACCGGAAACCCAATTTCAAAACGCGCCGGAATACCTTCGGTGCGGGCCAGGGAGATAAACAGGGCATGGAAATCAGTGCAGTTGCCATAGCGCTCATTACAAGCCCAGAAAGTATCCCCATTGCCCCAGCCAGTGCCCACTTTTTTGTATTCAACATTGTCTACAACCCAGTCGTAAATAGCCCGGGCGGTATCCTCTGGACTATCACTGAGACGCTGGGCATGGATCTCACTGCGAATCGGATCTAAAATTTCATGCCCTACCGGCACCAGGCGGTTGGGACCCAGAAATTTCTCCTGCAACTGTGCATTGACGTCTGCAGAGCCGGAGGCCGTGACCAGATCGCGACTGACTACCCATTTCAGACTGGCGCTCAATGGCGTAGCGTCTCCCGCTGGACGATGGATGTGGTAGAAGGTATTCCCGTGCTGTCTCTCGATGCCGGTCTTACCCTTGGGTTGCGACTGCAGAGTTTCATCCAGAATGACCTGTCCCGGCTGAGCAGTCGGCACAGGAATATAAATATCTACCGCCTGGTCGCTGGGAAATTGGGCAGTGAGCACCTCGTACTCAAACTCAAAAACCCTTGCACCTGAAGCGGCAGCAAAACCCGACAAACAGCACAACAATAGTGCCAGAGATACACGTCTAATCATGAAGGTACTTCCGAGGAAACTTAAAAAGCGCGG
>JBLFXU010000154.1:0-7250 GCA_047609575.1 Bacteroidia bacterium
CTGCCAATGCGAACTGTTCTGCCCGAGGCCTGGCGAAAATAGGCGCGATGATGTCTGCCGGCGGAACATGGAGTGGCACGCAGTATCTTGCTAAGGAGGGCTGGACTGCGCTGCATGCAGATCCCCTGAGAGCAAAAATGGGTGGCCTCTTCTCCACCGATTTCACTCAGGGAGGGGTGAACTTCTTTACGCCACCAGCCGCCGATAGCACCGCTATGGAAAAGGCCTTTTATTCTGGCAGGGAAGGATTCTACGGCTGGATGGGTCTAGGCGGCTCAATCTTTCAATGGCATCCCGAACACAAAGTAGGATTTGGATACGTGCCCACCTCCTTGAATGTGCTGGATCTGGTGAACGAACGCGGTAAGGCCTACCAGGTGGAAGTCATGCGCTGTATAGCCAATCGCAACAAAGTGAATCAGTAAAACTGTTAAGCAATGCCCAGGGTGAACCTCTGCTTCGCCCAGGCACTGGCATCCCTTTCACAAAACCAATCTGGCTATGAATGGATGGACGTCCATTCCTGATTGAGGTGATACGGGAATGAACCCGGACTCTTCGCGCGCCGGTTGAGTTTGACCGATTCCATAGCTCAAACCGGACGCTCGTATCACGCCATCAATATGACAGCTTTCGCCTACAAGCGGTCGTAAGCAAAACGGGAATCAATTGTCTATAGGGCAAGCCCAGAGCAGGAAACGTCGAAAGGAAGAACAGGAGCATCGGCATATGCGACGCCATCCATGAAAGCCATCCATGAAAGCCATCCACGCAGTGCGAACTAGGGACACACCCCGCCATTTCTTTTAACCGGCCAAGCACTGGCTACGAGACCGGCATTCATGCCAGACTACGCTACATTCCAATCAATATGATGTTCCAGTCCGAGAGAGGTAACCCTTGATTAGCGATAATACAGTAGCGTCCGATGTGGTCACTATCGACGCCCCGGCAGAGTTCGTCTGGGACATCCTGGTCGATTTCGACACCTATGGCGAGTGGAACGGTTTCTGCCCCAGTGTCAAAAACACGTCGCTCTCGCTGGGCTCTGCAGTCGACATGATGGTTGATCTGGGCGATGGCCCCAGCCAACAAGTCGAATACATTTGTCGGGTAGAACCGAATGAGTGTATCGCCTGGGGCATGGACAATAAGCCAGATGATCCGATTCACGCGGTACGCAGCCAATACATCAAGCGGGTCGATGATAAAAGCTGCACCTACCTAAGTGTTGACGAATTCGCAGGGCCAGAGGTGAAAGCGATGATGGACGCTTTCGCAAAGCCCGTAGAGGCCGGCTTCAATCGCTGCGCCTATGACCTCAAAGCCCATGCAGAAAAACTCTACCGGTCTTGACCACCTGTGATGGGGACATTAGCCAAGCACCGACGGAGCCCCTACCTGGCACCCGCCGCGCTCGAAAAGCGTCGGCCTAGCACTGCGCAGGGCACGCGCCGCCAAGCGCTAAAACGACCGATAACGTCGCTGCACATGCGCTTGCCGTATAGCAATCTCCCGCGCTCTCTGCTCCTGTGACAGTCGGGGCATATCAGCAGGAATAACATCATCCACTTCGCTTAGTTTGATCTTGCGCGCGGTAATGGTGGGAAAATCCTTCTCGCCAGGCGCCTGCGAATACGCCCACCGATGTGACAAGTGCCCTCTGGGAAGGCCCGTTGTATCAAGCCAGTTCTGAATACCCGGATCGCTATGCGCAACTATCCAGCGCTGCACCTGGTCAGCACCCGTATACATTTGATGCAAATTGAGACTGCTCTGGTGATTGGCATAGTCTGGAGACTCGCCCCACATATTGCCCAGATGAACACTCACATAGACCGGGGCGCCGGTGAAGGTGGATTCAATGTACAACGCCTCGTCCTCCGCGAGCTCATACAAGCCCCCCGCATACACATTGGTACTCATACCTCCGCCGGTATCACTGGAAGCAACGTTCGGTTTGCAGTGGCCGTTTACAGGATAGAAATACTTGCCATTCTCCGGGCCACCGTAGGTACCGTTGACGTTCAGTAGCTTGTCGTAGAAATCCAGCCAAAAAGCCATTTGACCGTTAATGATGGAGCCCATCTCACGCAATGCCTGGGCACAGCGCACAGGGTCCAGCGCCGGGGGATGATTACCCTCTCGGTCCAGATTGGTAATGCTCAAATGCACGGCCTCCTCATTTTCCCAATCGTAGAAGAGTTGGCGCCCGCTAATAAACGTCGCATAGCGGTCCTCGCCATCGGGGTCGCGCTTGTTAGGGCTCTTTCGCGTACAAATGAAGTTGCCGGTATAGCCCTCGGGCTGCTCGGGGCCAAGCAACAACTCAAACTCACCGTTGTCAGCAACCTGCAACCGGGATGTATCGAGAGTCCCGAAGCCAGTGCGAAATCCCGGGGTCAATTCAGTCAGGTTGCCAGTATCGCCCGCCATAGTACCGTTGGCGGTCTCAAAAATAAGATACTGAGGTGCGTAAGGGCCCGCCTCGGCGCGCGGCTCTCCACGCCAGTGGTGGAAGTTTTCTGCCTTGCCCTTGATCAAATAGCGCTTACGGCCATCTATGGGCGCATAGAAGTAAATCGCATCGGTGTTCTCGATCGTTGACTTGTTAAAGATAGACAGCGCATTGCGAAAAGCCGGGAATTCAGGATCGGCATGAAAGGTTCGCTCAATGCCATGGTGCACAAATCCGGCAAGGTAGCGATACCCTTCAGCCAACACCCGAGAGGTAGGTGCAGGGGCAAGGCGCTCCTTGCTGTCAATAATGTCACGTGCGTCCTGCAGCTTGTCGATCAACTCATCCCATGCTTCTCGCAGCAGCGCTTTGTCCTGCTCAATATTCGAATCTACACTCATGTCGAAATCCTCCTGTGCTGTTTCAATTTTTTTACCTGCGACACTACCCACGCGCTATCAATAGACAGTACCGCAGAATCACAATAACCCGGTGTAAGTGCACTCCACCGCGCGCCGAATGTATGCAACTCAATGATATTGTCTCGCGCTATCGACGAGTCAGCTTAGCGGGAAACCGCCGCTGGGAACAATAGCGGGTACTACGCCCTCCAGAATGCCACGCATACGTTCTTCTATCTGCACACGTGAGCCCTCAGGGTGAGTCAGGATATAAAACCGATTCTGCGCAATCGACTCAAACACCTGCTCGGCAACGGCATCCGGAGAAAGCGCATTCTGGAAGAATTCGCCTATCATCTGTTCAACGGCGTCCAGTTCGGCTTGTTGTTCCGCTGTAGCTTCGGCTTTGTCCTGGTCGCCACGATCGCCGCTCATTTTGTAGATATTCGTATTAACGAAAGATGGGCACAGCACAGAGACACCAACAGGGGATTGGATTGCCTGCAGATCACCCAAGAGTATTTCAGACAGCGCAACGACGCCGTGCTTGGAAACTCCATAGGTGCTTGTATCCCGCGAAGAGACCAGGCCGGCTATGGAAGCAGTATTTACAATATGTCCCTCGCGCTGGTCTATCATATCCGGTGTGAACACACTCACACCGTTAACAACCCCTTTGAGATTAACACCCAGAACAAAGTCCCATTCAGCCTCGGATTGCTCCCAGACAGGCCCACCGCCGCCAACGCCGGCATTATTGAACAGCAGGTAGACAGCACCAAAGGACTCTTTAGTACGTTGCGCAAGGTTTTGCACAGACGCACGCGAAGAGACATCGGTTACAACCGCCAGTACCGAATTTCCACCTCCTAGCGAGTCGACCGCTTGCTCGAGTGCAGATGGGTTAATATCGGCGACGACAATACGCATCCCCCGCTCGAGGGCCTGCGTTGCTATCGCAAATCCAATACCGCTAGCGGCTCCCGTTATAACAGCAACTTTATCTTCCAGTTTTTTCATACCCAATTCCATTTTGTCCTGGCGCAATACTCAGTGCGTATTCGAAGGCTCACTAACCCGCCCCGACAGACACCGACCCGCTATTCTTTGGCCTTTGGCACTTTTCGCTGTTAGTCGTAAGACACGTCTCCGATGCGAAGTATTAGGGTGGAGCAAGTCGGGTAACAGGGAAATACTCATCGCAGTTTCTATCCCGAAGGAAGTGCCCGAAAGGTGTGCCCGACTATGACTTCGAATCCAACTGCTCGCTAAACACGCTCAGCATACCAGCGCCATTGACGGCTATCGCCTCTTCTAACGGCATGTCGCGCAGCGCTTTTACATCATCACGGCTTTTTGGCCAGGTCAGCCAGCCGGCATACTTACCTAGCGCCGACATGGATTCCTCAACGCAATCCTCAACGGACTGAATACCCGCATCGCCCCATATAGTCGGATTCTTTGCCAGATAGCCTTCGGTGGCTGTTTGGTCGGGCTTAACAACCACAACATCAACATTGGTGTCTTTCATCTCGAACCACAAAGACTCTGTGAGCAAGTTGATAAAAGACTTGGTGGCACAATACATGGCAAAATAGGGCATTGCGAGCTCACCCGTACGCGACGAGACGTTAATGATCGCCCCCCTATCCCGCTCACGCATCATGCGCCCGAAATGACTGGTCAACATTGCCACTGTCTCCACGTTAACGTAGATTTGTTTGCGGAGATTGCGTTCGCTGAGATCCAAAAACGGCGCCGGCTTGCTGAATGCCACGTTGTTCACGAGAAAGCCAATTTCCAGATCAGCCACAAACGCCTGGATATTTTCAATGGCACCCTCGAGAGTCATATCCAGTGCAAGCGTTCGTGTTTCTACTGAGAATTCATCGCGCAGTTCGGCTGCCGCTGCCTGCAAAATTTCGTCTCGCCTGGCGGTTAAAACAATGTTAAAGCCCTCTTGCGCCAGGCGCCTCGCAAAGCCCTTACCTATACCCTGTGATCCACCCGTTACCAGAGCCCAGCCGCCATACTTCTCTACCAGATTTTGCATTGCCTCTTATCGCCTCCTCAGGCACATCGAAAAAAATTCACTACAAACACAACGCTTCAGAACCCAGCCTTTGCACTCTCTTTCACCGCATTGGCAAGAAAATCTTCCCGGTAAGTCGCAGTGGCCGCTGCACTGAGTTGCAGCCAAAAACTAGAACGGCCTGGTATCGCAAAACGGTCCAGCTCGACCTTACCAATCAAGTAGCCCTGAAGAAGAGAATTAAATACGGCGTTGAGGGACATGTCCAGCGCTTCAATGGACAGATCGTCGCGAATAAAGCCCTGCTCTCTGGCTCGGCGCAATGGCACTATCAAGCGCTGTAAGCCCTCGCTGAATAGGTCGTCCATTTCCGAGCTGGCCTCGCCCTGTTGTTGCATGGTGCTAAAGGCCAACATCATTGATTTCTGTCTCGAGTCGTCTCTGTGTAGTTGCCAGGTGGAAATCAATCGTGCCGAATACCTCTGTGATGGGGTCCGATTCGCTGACTGAATCTAACGCCGAGCCGATTGCGTCGTGATTCGAGCGCATTGCAGCAGTCAATATGTCATGCTTGTTACCCAACAAGCTGTAGAGCGTGTGCACGCTGAGCGCGGCATGCTCCGCTATTTTGCGGGTACTCAGTCGTTCCAGACCTTGCGTGGCAATAATCTCCCGGGCTGCCTCGATAATTCTGTCCCGACGATCCTGCTTACCGCGTTCGCCTACACTCAATTCGTCTGGCATGGGCAACTACGTCTGAAAGTCTCAATCATGTGTTCATTTATACCCTGAAAGTCCCGTCCAGCGCGAGCGGGCAGCGAGTATAGTATTTCCGGGCTGAGTCCAGAGAAGGCACGGAGGCGCCCGAGTCCTCCTATGGCGAACGCTGCATGGCTGTACTAAAAGAGCTACTACAAGCGTTGCCACCAGCGAATCAATACGCCTGATTCGCACTCAGGGAAGTGCAGGAAACCGCCGTATCAAAGGCGCCAGAATAACAGAGACCACCACCATCACTGCGGCATATATGGGACTGACGGAGGCAGCAGCAGCAACGGGCATGCAAGCGTAATGAGAAATGTCCTGGGCTGAGCAACAACCCGCTTTAAATCACTCAGTGAAAGACCGGTGCCGATACTGACTAGCATGGCAAAGATCGCAATGCCTAATAGCAGTAGTAGGGAAGCTGAACCCATCTGTGTGTGACTCTAAACGTGCAACACTATTTTAACGCTATTAGGTGTCTAGCAAACCCTGGAAAGTCCACTTCGTTTCATCTGCAACACTCCTTTTCTCTATAAAGAGATTAGACTGTTGCGTCGACCGGTTGAGATCGCAGCATGTTCTGGTCCCTTGACGTTTTGGATTTTCGCGATGGTGACTATGACTCTTCTATTGACGACGGCCTAACCTACGCGCAATCTTCTCGTTCAGTACCCGTACCCTCTAGTATCGTGTTGCTACTCTTAGGGCTAGGCCTTGTCGGAGTGCGCGGACGTATGAACGCGAGTTAGCGGCTAGCAATTGAGGTCAGCATAGAAATCTCACAAGGCATAGTTCCGAGGCTGGTGTCATGCCTGAGCATTTTTACTCTGACCACAATATTTCCAGCTGCAAAGTGCGAGTACTGGGAATTCCCGGCGCAGACTGATAAGGAGAATTGCTACACTTCCACCCCAGGGTGAAACGCAATCGACACCACTTTCGAGGCGTAATACTCTGTAACAAACAGGTCAATGGGCCTACCAGATACAGGTAAGCGCTCCATACAGTGCATTCCATGCATCGACTCTGGTAATTTCGAACCGCTAATTCAGTAGCACCCCTAGAAGTTTCTAGCACAAACCTGGCGAACGCGATCAGCCGGCACACCCAATTGCGTCAGCAGATAAGCCTTAAAGGCATCGGGATAGTCACAAGCGTCCAGAGCCTCGGCCATGCAGGACAACCAGCCGTCTCGCAGACGGGCATCAATTTTGAGGTGCGCATGCGCCGCAGGAATACTGATGGAGCCATACTTCTCTTTATAGAGCCTGGGGCCGCCGGTCCAGGCGCACAAAAAGCGCGCCAACTTGTCACGCGAAACGTCCTTGTCTTCGGGATGCATATCCCAAATCTCACGATACTCTTCCCGGTCACGCATCAGATCAAAGAAGGTGTTCACCAATCTGAAAACGCCCGCTTCGCCGCCCGCCTCCTGAAAGGTAGTGTCGCCTTCACCATACTGAGGTAATGCCTGCACAGTCGCTCCATTATATAAATCAAAAACCAGATTTTCTCGCCGCACTCATATCCGAATTACGGGTTATGACCATGCAAAGCGCGCGTCTATTGGGCAGTGCGCCAGTATGAACGCCTT
>JBLFXU010000155.1:0-7227 GCA_047609575.1 Bacteroidia bacterium
AACTCTCGCTCTTGTGACTTGAGCTCACCGTACTTTTCAGCGGCCCTTGCCTGGCGCTGCAAATGTTGCAACTGCCGCTCCAACTCATCGCGTAAGTCTGTGAGGCGCTCCAGGTTCTCCTGCGTGCGACGCATCCGACTCTCGGTCTCCTTGCGCCGTTCTTTGTACTTGGAAATACCCGCCGCCTCTTCGATAAAGACGCGCAATTCTTCCGGCTTGGATTCGATCAACCGGCTGATCATGCCCTGCTCGATAATGGCATAACTGCGCGGGCCCAAACCGGTGCCCAGGAATATATCGGTAATGTCGCGGCGACGGCACTTGGTGCCATTCAAGAAGTAGTCGGACTGGGCCTCCCGAGTAACCTGCCGTCGAATAGAAATTTCAGCATAACTGGCATACTCACCACCAACCCGGCCGGAAGTGTTATCAAAAACCAGTTCAATCGACGCCAGGCCAACCGGCTGACGGTTAACCGAGCCGTTGAAAATGACGTCTGCCATGGACTCGCCACGCAAATTCTTGGCAGAGCTCTCACCCATAACCCAGCGGACCGCATCGATGACATTGGATTTACCGCAGCCATTGGGGCCAACAATCGCGCACATGTTGCTCGGGAAATTAACGGTTGTAGGGTCGACGAAGGACTTGAATCCTGCCAACTTGATAGACTTTAGTCGCATATTACTTCATGTATGTGATGTAATTTGTTGTTTTTTATGCTTTTTTACCGGTTAAATACAGATTTTGCCCCGGCCTCGGAACACAAGATATAGTGTATAGCGTTTAATCGAACAACACTATGCCTGCAAAGGACAATTTAAAAGAAAGGTGTTTCGGAGCCCCAAAGGTGCCCTTGGGGCGGCCTCAGCCGGGGTTTCGGGGCCTAAGCTGAATCTCAATGGGCGTGCCATCGAGGCTGGGAGACAGTGGCCCGGCTTCACCCAGAAAGGTGGCGTTCGCCTCGCCTGGCTGGCCGCTGGGAGAGACCTGGACGGCCACAATCACGGAGGCTGTACCAGAGATTTTTTGGCCCGCCATCGAGTTGCTATCGTCCAGACGCAGACTTAGCGGGAGCGCGCTGGCACTTAGCCGCTGAACAGCCACTGGCATACGTCCCCCACCGACCGCATTGCGGGCTAGAACATACACCGTGGAGCGCGGATCTGGCTTTTCCCCGTCCGGTAGTAAAACCTTAACGGTTACCCCAAGACCTGCTACTGCAGGAGCGCTCGTAGCTGCAGCGGAGGACGCCAGTGCAGTCGGCTGCAATATAATACTGACAGGAGCTCCATCGAGTGACGGGGGTAGAGGTCCAGCCTCGCCCAGGTAGGTAGCGCCCTGCTCTCCAGGACTGCCGTCAGGAGAGACCTGCACTGCCACCACAACAGAGGGGGTCGCTGAAATCTTCTGGCCGGCCATTGAATTGCGATCATCCAGCCGGACCGTGATAGGCAACTGCGCTGCGCGCAAACGTTGCACTGCTAGCGGCATCCGACTGTCACTTGCCGCATTACGCGCCAGCACGAACACCGTAGCGCCTGGATCGGCGGAAGCGCCTTCAGGTAGAGACACAGACACGCTCACACCGGGCAGACCCTCTGCAGGCTCTGTTGCCACGGCAGCCACTGTTTCGGCGGCACCGCCACTCTTACTCTCTCCAAGCTGTTGCCTAGCCTGCTCGATGACGCCGGTAATCATGCCGGCAGCTTCGGAGCCCGGCGTCTCCATCACCAGGAGCCGTTCCCAATAGGTTATTGCAGCTCGAAATTGCCCCTGCTCATAGGACGCCATACCCAACAAGCCCAGCGCTGTGCGCTGATGTGGGTTCGCCGCCAGTGACTGCTCTGCCAGTAATTGGGCTTTGTCACTTAAGTTGCGGCCGGCCGCGAGATACTTTGCCTGTGCTGCATAGGCCAACACCTGCGCATCCTCCGGCACCTCTTCGAGCATCTCATTATAGATTTGGGATGCCCCGGAATAATCTTCCTGCGCCATGTAATAACGACCTAACAAGGAGCTGTAATGCAAGTTACCGGAGCGCAACTCGACACGCGCCTCGATGTCTTTAATAAGGCTCTCCATTTGTGCAGGAGAAGAACTCCCACCCAGTGAAGAGAGGCGCTGGGCAATCAATACATCACTGTAGCCACCCAAAAAATAGTAGAGAATCGCTGACGCAAGAGCGATTAGCGGAAATAGCGGCCAGCCGGGGAAACGGGATACAGTGCTGATAGATTGCTCTGAGGTGTTGTCCTCATCTTCGATCAAACGCAATAGCGCATCCTGTCGAAGCTGCTCATCCTCACCGGCAAGTTCTTCCTCACGTCGCTGAAACGATTGCAGGTTCGCCTTGGCCAGGTCTTCTTCTACCTCGGGCCTCCGGCCACGTGGCAGCATATAAAACAAGGCACTGAACACAACCAGAGCAGCGCAAGCGAGATAAAAACTATTCAAGAATCCTGGCTCCCGGGTGACAACAACGCATCCAGCCTAGCGCGATCTTCTACGCTCAGTGTTTCTGTGCTGGGAGCGACAGCCTGACGTCTGCTGCGAACCGTTACCACGAGCACAAGCAGCCCCACCCCCAACAACAACACAGGTGCCAGCCACAACAGCTTGTTCGGTCCAGCAAAACTGGGACGATAGCGCACGAACTCTCCGTAGCGCGCCGCCATATAGTCGAGGATTTCGGGATCAGTCGCGCCTTCCTCCAGCTGTGTATGCAAGAGCTTGCGCAAATCTTGTGCAATCGGCGCATTCGAGTCGGCGATATTCTGGTTCTGGCATTTCGGGCAGCGAAGTTCTTCGCTGAGTTCTTGATAGCGCTGCTCGAGAGCCGGATTGCTGAATTTATATGTCTCGATGACCGCATATCCCGATGGGGCGAGCACAAGCAAGATAAACAAGCACAGAGGGCGCATAAACTTCATCCCTGACCCACCTTCATTTTCAGCTCTTCATACAAGGGGCGCAAAATATTGATCCATACTCTCTCATTGACTACACCAACGTGCCGGTAGCGAATCACGCCGCTCTCATCTAGCAGATAGGTCTCTGGGGCACCATAGACCCCCAAATCAAGACCGAGCGTTCCGTCTCGGTCGGCAATATTAAAACGGTAGGGATTTCCCAATTCGCTCAGCCAGCGTAACGCCGCGGCATCCTCGTCCTTGTAATTCATGCCGTAGATTACAATGCCCTGGTCTGCCAAGGTCTGCAGGTACGGGTGCTCCACTCGACAGGCCACGCACCAGGTTGCCCATACATTGAGCAGGCTGACCGCACCGGCAAGGTTAGAATTGTTCAGTGCGCCCTCCCCGCCCAGGGACGGCAATGTAAATTCCGGGAAGGACTTATCAATGAGTGCGGAAGGCATTTCTTTAGGGTCCAGCGAAAGACCCCGGAACAGAAACATTGCCAACACAGCAAAAATAAACAGCGGGAGAAACATCTTGAACCTAGACACCCTGCGCTACCTCACCGGCTAACGGTGCAGCCACCCGACTTTTTTGGCGGTAGCGTTTATCGAACGCCGTAGTAAAACCACCTAGCGCCATGAAAATTGCCCCCAGCCACATCCAACGAATCATTGGTTTGTAGTGGAGCCTGACGGCCCATGCACCTTCACTGCCGACCGGCTCGCCCAAGGCGACATACAAGTCCCTGAAAAGCCCCGGGTCGATAGAGGCTTCCGTCATGACCTGACCTGAAGCCAGATAGCGTCGCTTCTGCGGTGCAAGCTGTGCAATACGTACGCCCTTACTGTAAACATCGAATCGCGCTTCATCTGCCAAATAATTGGGGCCTTTTACAGCGGCCATTTCCATGAAATGAAATTCATAACCGGCCACTTCGCGCACATCGCCTGGTTGCATTTTCAGATCGTGTTCAAGGGTATATTGGCTGACTGCGACCACACCCACAATTGCACAGGCAAACCCCATATGGGCCATAAGCATGCCACAGTAACTCGGTGTAAGGCGTCGCAGGCCGGCGACAAAACCGCCAGCACCTTTTGTACGAAAACGAATATCATGCGCCAGCCCCAGAGCCAACCAGGCACTAAACAGCACAGCGAGTGCAACCCAAAGATTGTAGGGCTGATGCAACAGGGGCATTGTCACGGCACATAGCACCGCAACGATTAACGCCGGTATCAGCGCTGTGCGCCAGCGCGCCGTATCGTCTCGTTTCCAGCGCGAGATAGGACCGAAACCCATAAACGGCACCAGCAGGGCCATTAGTGGAACAAACACGGCATTGAAATACGGCGGCCCCACAGACACCTTACCCTGGCCCAGCGCATCAACCAGCAAGGGGAACAGCGTGCCAAACAGCACCGTCAAGGTAGCCACCAGAAACACCACGTTATTGACCAACAGCAGGGTTTCCCTGGAGACCCAGGCGAACCCGATGCGGCTGCTAACCGACGGGGCGCGCACCGCATAAAGCGTGAGCGAACCGCCTACTACAATAGCCAGAAAAACAAGTATAAACAGGCCCCGTGCAGGATCCGTGGCAAAGGCATGCACCGAGGTCAGCACACCGGAGCGCACCAGGAAGGTACCCAGTAGCGACAGTGAGAATGCAAAGATGGCGAGCAGAACTGTCCAACTTTTGAACAAGCCGCGCTTTTCCGTCGCCGCCAGCGAATGCACCAGCGCCGTGCCCGCTAACCAGGGCATAAAGGAGGCGTTTTCGACCGGATCCCAGAACCACCAACCGCCCCAGCCCAATTCGTAATAGGCCCACCAGCTTCCGAGCATGATGCCAAGAGTCAAAAAGGCCCAGGCAATATTCGTCCAGGGGCGCGACCAGCGGGCCCACGCGGTATCGAGACGTCCGCCCAGCAAAGCGGCGATAGCAAATGCAAAAGCCACGGAAAAACCCACATACCCCATATAAAGAAGCGGCGGGTGAATAATCAAACCAAAGTCTTGCAACAGAGGGTTTAGGTCCGAGCCCTCTGCCGGGGTACCCGGTAAAAGGCGCGCGAAAGGATTGGAGGTAAACAGGGAAAATGACAAGAAGCCAACTCCGATTCCACCCATCACCGATAACACGCGTGATAGCACCAACAGCGGGAGCTGCGAGCTAAACAGAGCAACCGCGGCAGTCCACAGACTAAGAATAAGCGACCAAAGAAGCAAAGAACCCTCGTGGTTGCCCCAGACAGCGGAAAACTTGAACATCACAGGCATGAGGCTATTGCTGTGATTTGCTGCCAGTGCCACTGAGAAATCGTCATTAAGAAAGGCGCTGGTCAGGCAAGCAAAACTGATTGCCACAAATACCAGCATGCCGACGGCCAGGCCGGGCGCCAGGGCCATAGCACCCGTGTTGCGGCGCCAGGCACCCCACATCGGAATCACAGTCAGCGCTACGGCCAGGCACAACGCAATAATGAGAGCAAAATGTCCGAGTTCAGGAATCATAGCTGCTTGCCCTTTTGATCGTACCCGGAATTTTCCAGCGCATGTGCGACTTCTGGTGGCATGTAGTTTTCATCGTGTTTAGCCAACACCTCTTTCGCTCGTAGAATGCGCTTCTGGGTCAGGGTACCCATTGCAACGGCGCCCTGCCCTTCACCAAACAGGTCAGGCAGGATGCCCCTGTAGACAACGGGGACAGTCGCCTTAAAGTCGGTTAGTTCAAAGTAGACTTCGAGATTCTCTTCGCTACGCTTCACACTGCCCTCAACAACCATGCCCCCAACGCGGATTGACTGACCAATAGGCGCCTTACCCATTGCCACATCGACTGGCGGATAAAACAGATTAATGTTGCCGCGCATGCCATACACCACTAGCCCTACGGCAACGCTAGAAAAAAGCACAATAAACAGCACCAGATAAAGGCGCTGCTTGCGAACAGGATGCATCAGTTTGACTCCTCGGTCGTGGCCGATTGGCCTTTGGCACGTTTCAGCACGCCAGCGATTTCATTTAACAGGCGACGTTGCCGCCGCATTGGCAACACCAGCAGGCAAGTCAACACCACAACGGTCACTATATAGGCGGGCCACACGTATACACCGTGGCCATCCATATGGAGAAGTGCGTCAATTGTTTCAAAGTACATTAGCTACGGGTTCCCAATACCAGCTTGCGGACCCACGACGTTCTGGACTCGCGCTGTAGTAACTCAGCGCGAATATTCAACAACATTGCGCAGGTAAACAGACAATAAAAGGCGGCAATCATAATGAGAAGCGGATACATCATGCTGCTGTCGATAGTGCTCTCACCAGTAAATTTAATGGATGCGGGCTGGTGCAGGCTGTACCACCAATCTACCGACTTGTAGATGATTGGAATATTCACCATGCCGACCAGGCTAAGCACAGCGCAGGCCTTGCCTGCGGCTTCCTTGTTGTCGAACGCCTCGTATAAAGCGACAACACCCAGATACAAAAACAGGAGAATCAACATGGAGGTAACACGGGCATCCCAAACCCACCAGGCGCCCCAGGTCGGCTTGCCCCAGATCGCACCAGTGAACAAAGCCAGAAATGTGAGACCGGCACCGATAGGAGCCGCTGCCTTCATCGCCACATCTGCCATTTTCATTCGCCAGATCAGACTTACAGCCCCTGCGGCCGCCATGACGTAATAACCTGCCAGCGCCACTACCGCGGCAGGTACATGGATATACAAAATACGGTAGCTATTCCCCTGTCGAAAATCAGGGGAAGTATAAAGCAGACCCCACACGCCCCCGAGTACGAGAAGAATAACCGTTAGCGGAACAAGGTAACGAAGTATCGTTCCGGAAATACCGTACAACCAGGGAGGAGAACCGAACTTATGAAAGAGAGACCACATGTGTCCAAGATTATACAGTGACGCGGTCGACGGACAAGCTTTCCCGGCCCGCCAATGCAAACATTAAGTAAAGACGCTCAGGCATCGATACTAATACGCAGCCCAGCAGCGATCGCCATTGGCGCCAGGGCAACCGCTAAACTCAACATCGCCCCAAGCAAGGCCAGGTAAGGAACATACGGCACACCGGTCACAGCAGCCTGCACTGCGCCGCTGCCGAAAATAAGTACCGGCATATACAACGGCAAAATAAGCAGAGAGATCAACATACCACCGCGCTTTAGGCCGACAGTCAATGCAGCGCCGATCGCGCCGACAAGACTCAGGATCGCCGTGCCCAAAAGCAGACTGACAACAAGCGCCACGATGGCCTGTGTTGGCAGGTTTAACATTAACGCAA
>JBLFXU010000156.1:0-7169 GCA_047609575.1 Bacteroidia bacterium
ATAAGCCCCATTTATTGTTTAGAATGTTCTAAAATATAGAACAATTAGTTGAGCGTTTGAATGGACAGAAACCCGATAACTATCGATGTTCTGGAGACGATAGATGCAATTGATCGGCGTGGCAGCTTTGCAAAAGCCGCTGAAGAGCTGAACAAAGCCACCTCGGCAGTTTCCTACGCGGTGCAAAAGCTGGAAGAGCAGCTGGATATCGCCCTGTTTCAGCGGCAGGGGCGCCGTTCGGTACTAACCCCAGCAGGGCGGCTGGTATTGGTGGAGGGGCGAGAAATACTCCAGACCGCCGCACGACTGGCCGCGAAGGCGAAGGAAGTTGCCACCGGCTGGGAGCCGCGTATCAATATCGCGGTTGAGTCATTGCTGCCCTACGCGGCGCTATTTACGGTGTTACATGATTTTCTCAAAGAGCACCCCACCATAGAAATCGATGTCTGTGAGTCGGTGCTGAATGGCGGATGGGAGGCGCTTGAACAAGGCCGGGTTGATTTGGTGGTCGGCTCACCCGGACCCGTTCCTCTGCAAAAGGGGTATCGTGCGATACCGCTGGTTCAGGCTGATTTGGTGCCGGTCATTGCCGCTCGTCATGAATTGGCCAGCACAGTGACCGAGCCTGAGGCGCTGGAGGCGATCCTACCCAAAGTGCGTCGGGTTGTGACACACGATACTTCGACCACGGATATCGCCCGCAGCGCCGGGTTGAGCGGTGACGGCCGTTTGTTTTATGTGCAAAATATCGATCAGAAAGTCGAGGCGATTTTGGCAGGAATTGGTATAGGCCACTTGCCGCGCCAACGTATTCAACAGCAGCTCAATACGGGTGAATTGATAGCGCTGTCGCAGCAGGAAGACCCCGCATATATGAGCTTTCTTGCGTGGAAAATTAGCAATAAGGGCAAGGGATTACAGTCGCTCACCCAGCGACTGCTTGGCGAGTTTGGGGAGTAGGTGTACTTAGCAGCCGCTTCTGAAGGGCGTTATATAGGAATAAGCCAGGATGCCTGTGCAAATACGTAGAGCAATTCCCGATGACATCGAAAGAATACTGCCTTTGGCACGAGACTTTGTAACGAGCTTTGAGGTTGATGGGGACAAATATCGACTATCCTTTTCTGTCATCCTGGGCAATTCCGATGCACTCGTTCTGGTAGCCGAAGATAATGCTTCGCTTATTGGCTATTTTCTGGAGTTTTGTCACGGGACTTTCTATGCGAATGGTAATGTTGCCTGGCTGGAGGAGATAATGGTGTCATCGGCATACCGCAGGCAGCGAGTTGGCGAATCCCTGATGACGGGCTTTGAGGAATGGGCGCTATTATAAGGTGCTGTTCTGTCCGCCCTGGCGACGCGTCGTGCGGCGCCTTTCTATCGCGCTATAGATTATGAAGAGTTGGCAGTGTATTTCAGAAAGCGCTTGTAAGGTCTGAAGCAATTACCCGGGTGTGGGATTTTGGTTGCATGGATGGTGACACATTATTTTGCTGAACTAAAAGGCGCACCTTCTTGCGCCGTGGAGAATTGGCATGTCAGAACCTGTGTATTTCGTAGCTCAGATCGATGTCAAAGACTATGAAGCTTATCTTGAGGAGTACGGTTTTCCGTTGTTGGAACAGCTCAATGTGATTGGGGCAGAGGTGCTAGCGGCAGATCCCAACTTTGATGTTTTGGAGGGTGACTGGGGCGGCAACTGGATGGCGATTATCAAATTCCCCAGCGCGGCAGTGGCGACGAAGTTCTACGCGTCAAGTGAGTATGCGCCGTTGAAGGATCTTCGGATAAATAAACTCAGTAATCGAGGTGCTGTGGTGCAGGTCGCGGGTATTCCGACAGGCGACTAGTTTCGACGGGTATCTGTGGTTTGGGTGTTCAGCGCGAACGGATTACGATAGTTTCAGCGTCGGCGGCAAGTCTCTGGGCACTGTGCCTTGCAGTGCTGACTATTTGCCCGCTACCGCACTCTGGGCCATGCTCTGTTCTCCCCTAAAAAGCTATTAGGGTCTACTATATTGTCAGACAATGGATTCAACGGGTTGGAGAAGTGTTCTATGAATGCAGAATACGGTAGCTTTACTGATGAAAAAGCGGCACTGGAAGAAATCGCAAGCGCTGGATACTTCCCATTGACACTGGATTTCTCTGAAGAGAACAGTGACCTCCATTGGCATGACTTTGACTCCCTTGTTTATGTGCTTGATGGCGAGGTCAAAATCACTGATGGGCAGACAGATGAGGTTTATGTCTGTGGCGCCGGTACCAGAATCTCGGCCCCGGGAGGCTTATTGCACCGTGAGGAGACAAAGGGCTATAAGGCCATTATTGGCTTCGCGATTGATCCTGCCCAGTTGTCCCAGCCGATCAATAAGAAACCGCCTGTGGTAGGGCAGTAAGCCAGTGAGCGCAGAAGTCGAGGTGTCGGTCTGGATCGCCAGCTTGATGGGACCGGTTATTCTGGCGCTTGGCCTGTTTATGGTGACTTCTCCCGCAGCCTTGCAGCAGACTACCCGGCGTTTCCTGTCTGACGCACCGCTGATACTTATTAGCGGAATACTGGCGATGGTGGCTGGATTGGCCATTGTTAACACCCATAACGTCTGGCGCCTGGAGTGGTCGTTGATCGTCACGTTCTTTGGCTGGGTTCTGTTAGTGGGTGGAGCCTTCAGGGTGATTGCACCGCACCTTGTGCAGAAGGCCGGGGAGGCGATGGTGGACCGGGCTGGCATTACGCGGTTAGCCGGGGTGGTCTGGTGGTTGTTAGGTGTGTTCCTCACCATCAAAGGCTACTTTTGAGGCTGCTGATAAATCTGGAGTAACGGCATGGCCCTAGTTGATGGTTTTCCGCCTGCAGGCAAGTGCGCAGTGCTCCACTACCGTATGACACGTCCGCCCCTGGCAGCGACCACTGCCCCTCTGCCAGTATTGAGCGATACAAACGTGCCTTTGAGTCTTGATGTTGCCGTGGTTTCGCGTGTGCAAACTGTCAATCTGGAGGTTTGCGAATGCCGGATATGATCGTCCGCCTGTACGATTTGCCGCCGTTGGATCACGCACTGGAATCTATCGGTCTTGAAGGCGTTGTTGTGCGGCGTGCCGTGTCTGCCGACACATCGGTTTTACTGGAATGGATAGACGAACATTTTCAGCCCTGGCGTGCAGAGGTTCAGGTGTGCATGGCAGCGCAGCCCCCCACCTGCTTTATCGCATGGCAAGCCGACATCATGCTGGGCTTTGCAGCCTTTGATGCGGCCTGCCGCAATTACTTTGGCCCCACTGGCGTGGCACCCCAATATCAAGGTGTAGGGCTAGGCCGCGCGCTGCTGTTGTCCGCCCTGTACGCCCAGCGAGAGCAGGGTTATGCCTACGCCATCATCGGCGGCGTGGGGCCAGCAGAGTATTACCACAAAGCGGTCGGTGCTCAGTTGATAGTAGGTTCGACGCCGGGTATTTATGTTGAAGGCTGGGAGCGCGGTCTGCGCAGCCCTGTTCAATCCGATGCCCGATGTACTATGCCGAATGTCCCTGAGGATTCGTCAGCATGAGAAAAGTATTCACCCATGAAAATCGAATCATCGTAGGTAATGCGAGAAATATCCTTGAGGATGCGGGGATGGATGTCATTCTGCGCAATGAGTTTGCCAGTGGCGGCATGGGTGAAACATCGCCGCTGGAAACCTGGCCAGAAGTCTGGGTACTGGAGGATGAGCGTTATGAGGAGGCTGTCGAGATATTACAGTCAGCTCTGAGCGACAAGGCTGAGCCGGGCTGGACCTGCGGTGGGTGTGGGGAACAAAACGGCGCCGCGTTCGAGTTCTGCTGGAGCTGCCAGATACCGCGGAGCAAGGAGTGAGCCTCACAATGCTGCTGGCAATGGCTCAACCCGAACGCGGAAAAGGCTTGTATGGCCGGACTACCAATGTTCTCCAGTCCGGGTAACGAGACTGTACTGTTGATATTCGTTGGCCAATATTTGCCGGTTTGTTATTGTCCTCCGCTGATTTTGGCGTTGTTAGGGGAGCGCTATGTGAACACCAAGTGAGCTATTGCACCTTGTGGACAAGGCACGCTTTTGCAATCGTTTGATGGGCAGTCGGTTGGCGCTCACAGCCTGTTTTCTATTGTCTTCCCAGTTCCGGTAGTTCTGCCAACAGCCGTTGTCAGCCTGGAGTTGTTCACAACTCCAGCTGAGAGAGTAAATCCAGTTTGGAGAGAGTTATATGTATGCAGTGATATTCCGAGCCACTGTCGCAAACATGGATGACGACTATATCGTCACCGCGCAACGTATGCGGGAGCTGGCATTGAGTCGCTTTGGTTGTGTTGAGTTTGTCAGTGCCCACGAAGGTGACCAGGAACTTGCTATTTCCTATTGGGAGAGTGAGGAGGAGATCATTGCCTGGCGGCAGCACCCCGAGCATCTAGAGGCGCAAGCCAAGGGGCGCGAATTCTGGTACACAGATTATTCTGTGGAAGTCGCCGAGGTGCAGCGTGCCTACGGTAGTAACAGTTTAACTGATGAGCAGGCTGGCGCGGTTCACTGACATGCTCTGCATGGCTAACGCCGACGACTGAGTGCGGTGAACTCACCGATAGCAATACTGACCGATAGAAACAGGGGGAGTGATTAGTGTGATTCAGGAACTGGCGATTCTGGATGTCAGGCCGGGACAGGAGACCGAGTTTGAGGCGGCATTCGCGCAAGCGCAGTCCATCATTGCTCAGATGCCGGGTTATCTGGAGCACAGCCTGCAGCATTGCGTGGAGAAGCCCTCGCGGTATTTATTACTGGTACAGTGGCGAACGCTTGAAGACCACACCGAGGGATTTCGCAGATCGCCCCAGTACCAGCGCTGGCGAGCGCTACTGCACCATTTCTACGAACCTTTCCCGGAGGTAGAGCATTATCGGTCTGTTTTCCCTGTCTTGGCATAAGGCGCTACAGAAGAAGTCTTATGTACAGGGTCTTTTCTGGCTGGACAGAGCCATCTGCGCTCGCTTAAAGTTACATTACAGGGCCACAGCATCTGCAGTGGACGGACATTCGCAACCACTAGATAGCGACCATGCATGATATATTTTGAAGACGTAAACCTCCACGAGGAAGTTGTATTCGATGGCGTTTATTACGTCACGGAAGAGGAAATTATCGAGGTGGGCGAGCGCTGGGATCCCCAGCCTTTTCACATCGACCGCGAGGCAGCGAAAAAATCCATGTTTGGAGGACTGGTCGCTTCCTCGGCGCATATCTTTTCCATCTGGGTGTCTTTTGGTAACGATGAAGCTGACAAAGACAAAGTCATTGCGTCTGTGAGCGCTCTGGGCTTCAACAATCTGCAGTGGCATGCGCCTGTGCGCCCGGGTGATGCGATTAAAAGTGCCTTTACCATTACTGAGACGCGGGAATCAAAATCCCGTCCAGAGCTGGGTATAGTCACCAGCAACAATCGGGTTTTCAACCAGAAAAACGAGATCGTGTTCAGCCTGGAGTGTGCCTTTCTGGTACCAAAGCGCCCGATCGCCTAATCGATCATGTACATTCCAGTGCTAGCCTGGGCGATGCACTGGACTATGCACCTGACTATGCACCTGACTATGCACCTGACTATGCACCGAAATACGGACGATCCTACCCATTGATGTAGACAGGTGTTAGCGCTCAGGGTGTGACGATATTAAACACCTCGTCCGGCTGATCCAGCAGCGAGAAGAAACCGACAAGATCCAGTTTGCTCCCTTCTACAGAGACATCGTCGGAGAACAGCGTCTCCCGCAGGCCTGCAGTGCCAGTGAGCATCTTCAGAAACAATGCATGCGTAATTCTTATAGTGGCGTTGGGTTCGGCGCCAGTATCCAAAGTCGCGTTGCCGCTGCGATGGTGCAGCACCGCGTTTTTCAACTCCAGTACATGCTTTTCGCCCAAGTCAGTAAATTCAATGGCAATGGTGTAGACCTTGCCATCGGCTTTAGGGCCGTCGATCATTGCTCCCATCAGTGCAAAGAACTGGTCTACGGGTGTTTCACGGATCAGATCGGCAGCTTTTGCAATGCCTACACCGTTCTTTGGTGCGCCCTGGCGAAGTTCCAGCGCCCCTGTCAGGTACACGTCACGCCATGGGCCGGATTCGGCCTGGTAGCCCATTTGGTCATAGCTACTGGCCAACAGCTCTTTGGCGGCGCGGTTGTTCGGTTCGGCAAACACGAGATGGTTTAGCACTTCTGCTACCCAGCGGTAGTCGCCCTTGTCGAAATCTTTTTGCGCCTGCTCCAGAATCGTGTCGGCGCCGCCCATCATGCGCACGTAGCGGTTGGCAGCCTCCACCGGTGGCAGTGGGTCGAGATTAGCGGGGTTGCCGTCGTACCAGCCAAAGTAAGCCTGATACACAGCTTTGGCATTGTGCTTCAGGGTGCCGTAGTAACCCCGGTTGGGGAAGCTGGTGCGCAGCGATTCGGGCATTTCGATGATCTCGGCGATCTCCCGTGGTGTGTGCCCCTTGGACGCCAGACGTAGCGTCTGGTCGTGAATGTACTTGTAGCCGTCGCGCTGTTTCTCAAGGAATTCGACGATGTTGGCGTTGCCCCACATTGGCCAATGGTGACTGCCGAAGTACACATCAGCCTCGCCGAACATCTGCAATGCTTCGTCAATGTAGTGGCTCCACTTGCGCGCATCGCGCACTTTAGTGCCGCGCAGGGTGTACAGGTTGTGCATAGTGCGCGATACCACTTCAGCGCCACAGAACGCTTTCTTTTGCGGCAAATAGAATGTCAATTCAGCGGGAGCCTCAGAAGCAGGGGCGTTCTGAAAAATGAACTCTACGCCGTCAATATTAATGAGCTCGCCGGTGCGATCAATGATGCGGGTTGGTGAGAGGATGCCGGGGCTGCCAAAAGCAGGGCTCTTGCCCAGCCCCGAACCCACGTGTCCGGTGGCGGATTTTTCCAACTGGCTGCCGTACATATACATCGAGCGTCGGCTCATGGTATTGCCGGCAATGACGTTCTCGCTGGTAGCTTCTTCCATGAACCCTTCCGGGGCAATGATCTGAGTCGTGCTGTCAGCGCCCAGCACGCCCAGCACGCCACCGAAATGGTCGATATGGGAGTGTGTGAATATCACTGCGCTGATGGGCTTGTCGCCCAGATTTTGCCGGGCGAAAGCAATG
>JBLFXU010000157.1:0-7150 GCA_047609575.1 Bacteroidia bacterium
GCTCAAACGGGCTATTTGACCGGACCTCGAGCGCAAGAACAGCATCCAGATTTGCCTCCGCAGCAGACGGAATACGAATCGTTCGAGCCAGGGCCAGCTCTTCAGGAATAACCACAGCCTGGGACAGACATTCCACTTGCTGCGCCGCCACAGGCAGCTGGCGTCCAGCCCGGTAATACGTTATCTCACCCGAAGGCAGCTGTACCTGTACTGTCTCGTCGACCGCCGCGAGTATCGGCGAATCATCACCCCAGAGAAAATCTTGCCAGCCCGCGCGAAAGTAATGCCCTATCAGTCGAACATCGTAGCCAAAAAGAATCCAGCTCTGGTTAGCTTCCGACATGAAGACTCTCCATAGCCTGCATGAGGCTCGCTTGGGCGCCCCCGGCAACGATCAATTCATCCGTGCGAAAGTAACTCCACGGCAGGCCATCCAGGCCAGTTTTCGAACGATCGACCCAGCGGCGCCGCTGGTACACGTGATTATCGAACTCCACCATAGCGTCAACTCGGTAAATAGGTAAAACGCCGGATTCTTGGAATTCCAGCGCAAACTCATTGGGTAGTTCGTTTTCTTCGGGTGACTCAAGCCGGGACAGGGCAAGTTCCAACGCCTCTTCCTCCTGCATCTCTCCCAGCACTTGCAGCACCGCCGCAGGAGCCTGATTCCAGTCAACACCAGACTGGCCCTCACGGCTAACGTAGATAGAATCCTTCACAATCTCAAATATGCGCCTGTCTACACCGGGCACCAACAGCAAATCCTCAATGACTTCAAAATCTCCGTGGCGGATATCCCTGGAGGCTTCGTCTCCTCCACTGTCGGAGCCAAATCCCGCGGCATCTACAGAGGTATATTGCCCGAGGTCTGCGCCTCCCGCCTCAGTATCTGCCGGATTGGCTGAGCGCCACTCTACCACACGCAAAGCCAGCTCCTGCGCTGCATTTTCATCGACACCTTCAACGCCCAGAAACATCACCTGCAGCAGCCCAAGATAGGCCTTGTTGAGGTCAATCAACCCACCTACTGATGTGAAATTTACGGCCACCCGAAACTCTCCGAGCTGTTGCATGCTGTTGTGCGCACCTGGGCCACTGCGCTCGCCGGTTTGCTCCAGCATTAACAACTCTGCCAGTGCCAGCTGAATAGCCCCGTCCGCCGCCGCCTCTATACGCGCTCCGTTAGCGTGGAGCTGTGCCAGTTTGATATCCATCCTAGCCTGGAGCATTATCCCGGCCACCAAAAGCGACATGGCAGCAAGAAACCACATTACGATAGCTAAGGCCACACCGCCTTGCGCAGCGGGCCCGCGCTGCAACATGCACTTCGACTGACGGCCTGGTTTCATCATCTCTCGACAGCACCGCTCAGCCTGATAACCAGCTCAGGCCAATATTTTCCAGCTGCGCGAATGGTAAGCCGCACGGCCGCAGGACTGTGTTTAGCCGGCACCCACTCCTCCACCCAATCCTCGCCATAATCTGGCAGGTAGGAAATTTCGAACTCCTCAACAGACTCCACCAATGCTCGCGGTGGCAGGTTACTCCAGTCACCCTCAGTCAAATCCATGCGGTAGGGATGCCAGCGCAACATAAGCTGATCTTCTTCGTGCACCAAATGGATGGCATAGGCACCACCCAGGCGAGTACCTGCTATCACCGGGGAAACCCAGACCATCTCCGTGCTGTCTCCGCCGAAGAAAGTCGCACCGGCTTCGTATTCGCCTTCCTCACCCTTAAATAAGTCGGGCCGCTCAAGGGGCAGCGCCGTGCCAATCGTACCGCGCAAAAAACTGCTAATGGTGCGGATTTCATCTACCCGGGCGGTGACTCTGTCCAGCGTGGTGCGGGTATTGCCAAAGGTCCTCATTGAAGCCACCAGAGCAGCCATAACCAAACTCAAAAGAGTGACCGCTATCAGCACCTCCAGCAGAGTGAAACCTCCGGATCGACGGGCCATCACAGTGGCTCCTCGCGCCCGGTCACAACCGATGCCAATTCATAGCGGCGGTCTTTGTTTCCATCGGGCCAGGTGATACCGACTTGCAATAGCTGCAGCTGCCCTTCATCCAGGGGTGTATCAAAGGGGAGCGAGACAGGCTCTGTAGTAACCTGCCAGACAAAACCACCCTCGGTTTCGCCGTCAGCACTCATGCCGGACAGGGGCACCACAGCGTAAGTCGCCCGCAGGGAGCGAGCCAGTTCAACTGCATAGGCCATTTTCTCGTCGAGTCCGATCGTACGAGTTGCCCCGCTGGAAGCCTGGTACAGGACACCCAGGGTCATCCCCAGGATCGCCACTGCCACGACCATTTCCAGCAGGCTGAAGCCTCGCTGTCCGGATATCACGCCCGTTGAATTATCCAATTAAAAAAACCCGTACGCCCCGCCCGATTGGAGCTGCCATTATAAACGCAAAGCGCGGCTAACTTCCCCCGCACTGACAGGTTTGTATGTGTATGTAGGCTAAAGTTCCGGCCGATCTGGAATATTCACGGCCGAAGGAGAGAAAAGTCCCGCCACTGTGACGGAGCGCATTATTTCAATCGCAGGCAGGTACTACCGAATCAAGCTACCTCGAACAATCCTGCTGCACCCATACCGCCGCCAATACACATGGTAATGACAACAAGTCTGGCACCGCGCCGCTTACCTTCAAGCAATGCATGGCCCACCATACGGGCGCCACTCATACCAAAAGGGTGGCCAATGGATATGGAGCCGCCATTAACATTCAGCTTATCGTTATCGATGCCCAATACGTCCCGGCTGTAAACCACCTGACAGGCGAAGGCTTCATTGAGCTCCCACAGGTCAATATCGCCAACAGTAAGTCCATGGCGCTGCAGCAGCTTGGGCACCGCAAGAACAGGACCGATGCCCATTTCATCCGACTTACAGCCGGCAACCGCAAGCCCGCGATAAATACCCAAAGGCGACAATCCCTTCTGGGATGCTAGCGACGAATCCATGACAACACAGGCAGAGGCGCCATCCGACAGCTGGGAGGAATTGCCCGCGGTGATGAACCGGCCTTCCTTTATATGCTGACCGTCTTTGAATACCGGCTCCAGGGCTGAAAGGTTCTCCATCGTGGTCGAGGGGCGGTTACAGTCGTCCCGGTCGACCACCGCATCTTCGTATGTGGTTTCTTTGGTCTCTCTGTTGAATACAGCCTTGACCGTATTCATCGGGACGATTTCGTCATCGAACAGACCCGCCTCCTGGGCCGCGGCAGTACGTTGCTGGCTTTGCAGGGAGTAGACGTCCTGCACCTCACGCGTGATGTTATACCGCTCGGACACCACCTCAGCAGTTTCTAGCATTGCCATATAAGCCGTGGGATCTATCTCGCTGACGACTTTGGATACATTGCGGTAGGCGTTTTTGTGCTTGGTCTGCACCAGCGAAATAGACTCAACGCCACCGGCAACGGCCACATCGTATTCATTGCACATGATGCTTTTCGCTGCCGTGGCAATCGACATCAACCCCGATGAACACTGGCGCTCAATTGCCATCCCTGCCACCGTATCGGGCAACCCACCCGCTATGGCAGACAGACGTCCAATATTATAGGCCTGCGTACCCTGCTGGGCAGCGGCACCAAAAATACAATCCTCTACTTCCGCAGGATCAATTCCCGCTCGCTCTACCGCAGCGCGCACTACATGACCACCCAAAGCCGGGGCTTCGGTGTCGTTAAAGCCTCCGCGAAAGGACTTGGCCAGGCCAGTACGGGCGGTGGATACGATAACTGCTTCTCTCATTTTCTATCTCCTGACAGGCGGGGCGTATTGCTCCACGAATTTTCTTTACGACCGCTGGCTCGATACAGAGACAATCTCGCCAGTCATGTAGCTGGAATAATCAGAGGCAAGAAACATCATCACGTTTGCTACTTCCCAAGCCTCTGCAGCACGGCCGTAGGCCTCTTTGGATTCAAGTTCTGCAAGCAACTCTTCTGACGCAGACTTGCGCAACATAGGGTGCAATACAATAGAGGGCGCCACTGCGTTAATACGCACATTGAAATCCGCAGCTTCAACCGCAGCACAGCGTGTCAGCGCCATAACGCCTGCCTTGGCCGCCGCATAATGCGCCTGCTCCTTCTGGGCACGCCAGCCCAATACGGAGGAGTTATTAACAATGACACCACCCTCGCCCCGGGCCTTCATCACTTTCATCATATAGCGCGTCATACGCATGGTGCCATTGAGCGTGACATCGATAACCTTGTTCCACTCATCGTCTTCCATTTCGATCAGCAGTTTCGATGAGCCCAAACCCGCGTTATTGATTAGAATATCGACACCGCCGAGCTTGTCTTCGGCAAAATTTATAAGCGCCTGAACATCTTCTTCCACGGCAACATTACCCACCTTGCCATAGATTTCCTGCAAGCCCGTTTCTGCCTTCAGCTTGTCGACCGCACCCTCGAGGCGACCCGCGTGGATATCGCTTAATACAATGCCGCGCGCACCCTCTTCCACGGCCTTGGTCGCGGCGGAAAAACCGATGCCGGCGCCAGCGGCCGCCGTGATCAACACGGATTTGCCTTTAATCAGTTCGTGGCCCTGGACATACTTCGGAGTCTTCAAGTTCATGCTTATTCCTCAATCCAATTAGGACGCTGCACCACGAGGTTCCTTGGGCATACCCAGTCCTCGCTCTGCAATTATGTTGCGTTGAATCTGGTTAGTGCCGCCGTAGATAGTGTCGGAGCGCACAAACAGGTACATAGATTGCAGGCGATTAAGCTCGTAGGGCCCGCCTTCCAGCACTTCACACTCAGGGCCCATCACGTCCATAGCGAGTTCACCCAGACTACGGTGCCATGTAGCCCAGTACAGTTTGTAGATGAGGGCCTCCTTCTGCAGGGATCCGTCACTACCGCTCTGGCCGGATAACATGCGCATTGAGTTATAGCGCATGATCTTAAGCTCGGCGTAAGACTCAGCAATCCGCTGGCGAATAACAGGGTCTTCACCCGCGCCATTAGCGCGCGCCAGGCGAATCACTTCATCAAATTCATTCTGGAACTGCATCTGCTGTCCAAGGGTAGATACGCCACGCTCGAAACCCAGCAAGCCCATCGCCACTTTCCAGCCGTCTCCGGGAGCGCCCACAATGTCCTGTGCATCACATTCAGCTGCGTCGAAAAAAACCTCGTTAAATTCGGAGGTGCCCGTGATCTGCTCAATCGGTCGTACTTCTATGCCAGGCTGATCCATTTTAATGAGAAAAAATCCCAGC
The DNA here is from genome assembly GCA_047609575.1 of Bacteroidia bacterium. Taxonomy (GTDB): domain Bacteria; phylum Pseudomonadota; class Gammaproteobacteria; order Pseudomonadales; family Halieaceae; genus Marimicrobium. The sequence goes on from JBLFXU010000157.1 coordinate 5,257, forward strand.
CCCTTGTGGCCAACCGAATCTGGATCAGTACGGGCAATAACAAAACAGTAGTCTGATTCATGCGCCAGCGAGGTCCAGACTTTCTGGCCGTTTACGATCCACTTGCCTCGCTCCTCATCAAAAAACGCCTTGGTTTTAACGTTGGCAAGGTCCGAACCTGCGGAAGGTTCCGAATACCCCTGGCACCAAAGTTCAGTGCCCGCCACAATACCTGGCAGGTACTTTGCTTTCTGCTCCTGCGTGCCGAAGGCAATAAGTGTCGGACCAGTGAGACCCTCGCCGATATGGCCCACCCTACCGGGCGCTCCGGCCCTGGCATATTCTTCAAAGAAAATAACCTGCTGCTCGATAGAGCAGCCGCGACCACCACACTCCTCGGGCCAACCGACACAGGTCCAGCCGCCCTCGGCCAACTTCTGCTCCCATACCTGCCGTTCTGCGGGATACATATGCTCATCACCCGGGCCACCGCGGTACTTAAGTTTGGCGAATTCACCCGTGAGATGTTCCTGCAGCCAACCGGCTATCTCTTTGCGAAACTGTTCGTCTTCGGCGCTAAAACCAAGCTTCATAGCACGCTCCCTTAATCCAGCAGGAGCGCAGCGATGCGCTCTCGATGTGCTGCGCCATTGCCAAGCATCTGCTCAGACGACTTGGCGCGTTTAAAATACAAATGGACGTCGTACTCCCAGGTGAAACCAACGCCACCGAACAACTGCATTGCATCACCGGCGATTGCGAAATACGCATCAGAGCAGTAAGACTTGGTAACGCTGGCAGCCTCGCTCAACTCTGTAGCCAGTGGTCCACTTTCCAGCGCTTCCTGCGCAACACAAGCGGCATAGTAAATTGCCGAGCGCGCCACTTCAGTCTTCAACATCATATCGGCGGCCTTGTGCTTCACTGCCTGAAAGCTGGCGATGGTGCGATTGAACTGCACACGCTCGCTGGTATATTCCACGGTCATATCCAGTAGTTGCTGACAACCACCTACCTGCTCTGCAGCCAGCGCTATCGTGGCAAGGTCCAGCACTTTGGCAAGTGCAGCCCAGCCCTCTCCTGCGCGGCCCATTAGCGACTCGGCATTCACACTCACACCGGAGAATGTCACGCGCGCCTGCTTGCGCGCCTGATCCATCGTAGGCACCCAGGTGCATTCGACTCCATCAGTATCGGCCGGCACCAGAAAGAGACTAACGCCCTCCTGACCCTCGGTACCCGCTTTGCGAGCCGCAACAATTAGCAAACCAGACGTATGACCGTCAACAACATAGTGGTAATCGCCGTTCAGCACATAGCCATCGCCATCACGCTGGCATGTTGCAGTAATTGCCTGCGCATCCCACTGGCGGCTGCCGCCATTGAAGGCTAATGAGGCAGTGAGACTACCATCGCACAATTGCCCCAACCACTGCGCCTGCTGCGCTTCACTACCCGCTACGAGCAAGGCATTGCCTGCGAGGCAGACCGTGGAGAAGAAGGGTGAACACAGCAAGTGACGCCCCATTTGCTCCATCATCGCCACAACTTCGACATAACCCAGCCCCATGCCGCCAACGGACTCCGGCAAATGAATAGCCTGCCAGTACATCTCGCCGCAGATACGTTGCCACAACTGTGCATCGTAGCCCTGCTCTGTGGCCATTGCGCTGCGTATAGCGGCGCTATCGGACACCTCGGCGAGAAAGGCCGCCGCGGTGTCGCGAATCATTTCCTGCTCTTCAGTAAATACGAATTCCATAACTACTCCGATGCGCCAACGCGTCTAGGTGCCCCAGACTTTCTGCGCTGGATCCTCCTTCCCTAAAAGTTCTTTCATGGCATCGCCTATCTCGGCAGGTGCCCATGCGGCGCCTCGGTCTACGCCGTCGGTGGTGCGCCAGCCATCACAGAT
>JBLFXU010000158.1:0-7145 GCA_047609575.1 Bacteroidia bacterium
CATTCTGTAAACGCACTTATCCTGAGATTCCTATAGTGCTCAGCGCCAACCAGATGTCTGCCGAGATTAAATAGATTAGAAACCGCAGCATGGGCGCCTAAGAATCGCTGTGCCTGACGCACTGATTTGAACTTCCGCTTCCCGCGTTCTCGCACCCTGGTCGCCTCGTGCGATTGCTCTGCCCGAATATTCTCATACTGTTTAGTACTGTGTATCGTCTCAGGAATCAGTTCCCTGTAAGCGACCCTATAGCTGCGCAACTTATCTGTCACGATCTTCCTGGGTTCACAGCCATGGCTTCGTAATAAACGCCTGAAGAAGCGCTTTGCAGTAGTTCCATCCCGCTTTGCCTGGAGGTATACATCAACGACTTCGCCATCCTGGTCCACCGCTCGCCACAGGTAATGCCTCGCTCGGCGAGAAGATCCTCGATATCGCGGTGACTCAAGTTGAATCGATAGTAGAGCCAGACGGCGTAAGAAATGATATCAGGGGGGAATCGGTGACGTTTATATGTGTTCATGGGCCAATTCTAACAAAATAAGCTACTTAACTTGGCGATACCTAGCATTGTACTGGGTAAACCCAGACTCTAGGATTACGGGAAATCGTCGGATCGTCGCCGTGTGGCAATCCGATGAGCTCTATCATGAAAAAGTATAAATACCGCGTTTACCAAGCGTGGCGACAATGCATAGGTCATTTCCAAGAGAGTTCCCAGTAATGATGAGACTCGGAGGGGCCTGCCAATCACGGCATCGATCACTCGATTGGCAGCTTGGTCCGCTGAAATGGATGGAAACCGATCATACACCTGAGAAGGCTCGATCATGGGAGTGCGGACCAACCCAAAGTTGATGGTGGTCACAGCAGTTTTTCTCCGACCCAATTCTAATGCCAGGGTACGAGCAAAGTGATCGAGCGCAGCCTTGGAAGCCACGTATGCAGAAAAGTAAGGGGCCCCTGTTCGTACACCGATACTTGAAATATTGATAACGTGACCGGAATCGGTGGTTTGCATGTCGGGTAAAAATCCCAAAGTCAGGCTAACCGCGGCTAGATAATTCAATTGAATGGTTCGCTCATAGTCCCCTAGGCGATGATAAGAATCGGAGATGGGCCGGCGAATGGAAAGTCCCGCATTATTGATCAGTAGATCAATGGGACCCTCTCTCGACAATACGGTGGAAATAAGTGCCGTACAGATTTTGGGATCAGAAAGATCAGCAGAAAAACAGCGACACTCCCCGCCAAGGCTTTCAATCGCTTTCGCTACTTCATCTAAGCGCTCTTGATTTCGGGCTACCAGTAAAACCCTTGCTCCGGCCTTTGCTAACTGAAGTGATACTGTCCGCCCGATTCCCGACGAGGCTCCTGTGACCAAGGCGGTTTTGCCGGACAGAATGGCGCGGGCATTGGCCGTTCGCCAACCTGGGCGGTCTATCCATCTTCTGATGCCCAACCAATTGCGCCGGCTGCCCTTCATTACAATTTTAATGAAATCTCACTTTTGCGTTTTCTTCCGTGTGTTTTATCCCAGTCATTGTAAACCAATCACCTCCGATACTTCCGACAAGTTAACTTTTTGGGATCAGAGAAATCTAGACTCGAGGCTCAAGCAGCTGTCCTACCTGTACATAGTGCAATTCTTGTTCTTTATAGAAATCAATATTTTGGTCGTACCTGACGCACTCGACAAAGCCAACGCAGGCCTTCTAACCCAGCCCTTCCAGAGCTTCACCGGCGTCGAGTACGTCGGGTTCAATTGGAGTCTGTTGCCCCAGGGGATAGACCCATTCCAGAAACGGCTATTCATATATTCTACCCGTAGAATTTTTTTTGGTAATTTGATGAGAGCGAATCATCCGGAAATCAGCGGTTCACCCGACGTACCTGTCGAACCTGATGGCGCTTTCGCAGAGGTTCGGAGTTCGGTCCGGAAAACCACTTACAAATCTTCGTCTTAGTGCAACCGGACCCCCAAACCGACCCACCCTGAGTTCAGAAAAAGCTCGGTCTCAGCCACCGCGCCCTACACCACCAGGAAATCCCAATAATTTTCTTCAGCTTGCTACCCAGACTTTTCTTAGAGCATCAGACTCTGGAAAGTGATCCACAAGCTGAAGTAGGCAGGAGTGTGGTTATTTTTCGAGCAGCAACGGGCTGTATATGCGTAATGGGAGGCCTGCCCCAACAACACAGGAACAGCACACAACACAAACACCCCTCACTCGATACCTATCATGGCGATTGTACCAGTCCACTGATACCATAACTGCATGCTTCCAACTCAGCTGTAATCCTTGAAACGACTCATTTTTGCCTCCATTCTTGTGCTGTCTCTAGCGGTACTTGGTTTCTCTGGCAATCGCATTGCCGGGAGCATACTGAGCGCGTATCTCCCTCCGCTGCTAACCGAGCAATTGGGCCTGCAAGTACAACTAACGCCATTGAATGTGCAGCTATTACAGCTCAGCGCCAGTAGTGCGGATTTAGTCATGGGTGACCTACGGGATCCTGCCGTGCTTGCAAAAAACATCAAGGTATCACTGGTATTGACTGATCTATTGCACGGTGAAATCCGCCTGCGTAGCGGCAGCGCCACTGACGTCATGATTCGTCCTTCGCGCTGGCCCAGTAGCAGAACTGCCGGGCCTGATAACTACGAATTTCTCGACCCCTGGCTGCCTCGCAGTTTGCAATTTGAAAGCGGGCGCTATGTAAGTGACAGTGGCGCCAATTACCTGGTTGCACAGGCGCAGTGGCAGCGACAAGCCAACGGCAGTGCCAGCGTGAATTGGATAGAGACACGCAGGGCTGGAGACATCGCACAAAAAATGGTGTTGAAATCACTGTCCGACTTATTGCAACTGGCCCCCATTGCCCTTGAACTCAATGTCGAAGTGGCAAACAAGCCGGACTCGGCCATAAAAATCGATGCCACGATAAAGCCGGACAAGGTTGCCGCCTATGTCCTGCACGCGAATGTTCAAAGCGAAAAGTTGAACGCTCAGGTTAACGCCACGGGAACAAGCGCCTGGAGCTTGCCCGATCAATCGGTAACCACTATCGCGCTCCTTGAACCAAGCCAACTGCTCTTACTGGTGAACAGTTACAGCGCTAAGACAGCAAAGGACACTACAATACCCTTTCTTGACTCGGCGCTGCCGCGCCTAGACCTGCCCGGACACCAGGGCCACATCAGCATCGACGAGATTCGCGTAGAAGATGAGGTGGCCAAGTCCACTGCGTTCAACTTCCGCAGTGGTGAAAAAGGCATACAGATAGACAACCTCACCAGCAAAGGCCCTTCGGGTATTCTCAGTGGCGAACTGGGCATTAGCAGTAGCGAGCAAGGCTGGTCCCTCAGCATGAACGCGTCTCTAAAGGCGCAGGAGCCACAAGGCAGCCTGGCAAAGGCATTCATCGGTGCTGATTGGTTATGGGATACCGGTGAGATAGCACTGGCTGGCAACGGAACCACCTGGCTCTCCCTGCTTAACTCTCTGACTGGCCATGCCGCATTGGCAGGCAATTATCTGGGCGAGACAAAAACGCCGGTGAGCATCACAACGCAACTGGCCACGCGGCCCGACGAACTTGCTCTGGAACAACTGTCACTCATCCTGGGTGATGGCCGTCTCGATGGTTCAGCGATATTGTCTCGAAGAGATCGTCATAAACTCACCATGGACCTCAACGGCGATAAGGTGCATCTGGGTTTCCTATTTGAAGGTGAGGAGGCACAACCAGAAACCGGCGTTGCGCTGCCAGAATACCTGGGCTTTATGCCGGAGCTAGACATGGCATTAACCGTGAGCATCAACGGCCTCGATGCACCGGGAATCAGCCTGGCCCGTGCCCAGGCCACACTGGAGCGCACAGAGGAAGGCGGAAAGTTCGTGGCTTCGGCTATTGGAAAGCACTATGGCACAATCAAGCTAGCTCTGGACGCACGCACACCAGCAGACCTGCCCCACGACGTCACGCTCAAGCTCCAGTTTGCCAAGCTGGACCTATCAAACATGTTCAAGCAACCCGAATTTCTCTACAGCCGCTCGTCAGGGAGCATGAGCTTCCACAGCCAGGGCCAGGGCATGCTAGAAATTTTCGGCGCCTTGAAGGGAGCTACCAGGCTCGCGGTGGACATCCGGGCGGACAACGACTGGCAACGCGAAGCCAGAGCTGAGGAGCAATTGTTACTGTCCGGCGACTCCCATTTAGTGCTGAGTCAAAACAGGGTCGTCGGTGTAACAATTGAAAAACTCAATATAGGTTCTATAGAGCAGGACCTGACAGGCGATCTCTCACTGGTATCCGGTCGTGATCCGTGGCTGGTTGCCGACCTGGAGTCGACCAAGCTGGACGTCAACACCGCGCTGGCAATGCTGCCACAAACGTCACAGAAGGCGGATGACCCAGGCTTGTTGATGTTTCTGCGCGGCGTTGGAGCGGCGCAGGTTTCACTGGAGGTAAAATCACTGTCTGTGGCCGATATTGATTTATCTGACACACGGCTTGAAATTGTTTCGGGCGAAGCGTTAATCGACCTGAAGCAATTTGATTTTACCGCCGATAACGGCACATTGAAGAGTCACGGAAAAATCTTCTGGAAAGGCGACAAGGCCCTCTTTGAGGCCACCGCCAATCTGGCCAATATCAACCTGGACCAATATCTCATTCGCAAACAGGACTTTCCCCATGTGCCCGTCTCTGGCTCTGTTACGCTTAGCAGTGCCGGGAGCAAGTTCGCAGAACTACTGGGCAACCTCACTGGCCATGTTGACCTACAGGCCAATGATCCGAGGCAAAACGATTTACCACAAGCACGGCGTAAGCTGGTAATGAACGCAACACTGCTGCCCAATGGTGCACGGGCCGAGATAGTCGCTCTAGAGTGGGCAGGCAGCCAACTCTCCGGCAACCTGAGCTACTACCGAACTACGCCGCCGTCACTCGAGGTGGAGTTACGCAGTGGCTCGCTGTCACTACTACCCTGGGAAAACGCAGAGATAGCAAAGGCCTCGGACACCGCGCAAATACCGGCGAGCACGACGGTCAACTCCGTGGCCAGTTCCGTCGGAGATGCTCTGCTGACGCCCTTCCGGTTACTCTCCAAAAAGGACGACGAGTCACGCGGCGAAAAGTTGTTCAGTGCAGCCCCCCTGGCCCTGGCTTCATTGAAAACGTTCAATATGAAAATCGCCGGACAACTCGACACATTGCTAAGCAATGCGATCGAGGCCAGGAATTTGGGGTTTACCGGCGATATCACTAATGGTCAGCTAACGCTGCACGCTAGTAGTGGTGACCTAGGCCAAGGCACAGGTGAAGTCACCGTAGAGTTGGATGCCAACGCGCAGCCCGCTACGGTGAAATTGGTAAGCACATTCCAAAATATACACAGCCTGACCGACAAGAAATCCTATCCGCGCAGCGGCTTCATCGCACTGCAGAGTGTGGGGCAGAGCCTGGCAGAAATTGCTGCCAACACCAGTGGACTGGCCTACCTGAAATTGGGCAAGGGTCCCTTCGACTACGCCAACTCTTCTTTGCTCACCAGGAATCTGGCCAACAGTGTGTACCAGACTCTGATCCCGGACATTGAACGCAATGTATCTGAGCTAGAGTGTGGTGTAACAGTGGCCGTGTTTGACAAAGGACTGGGCATTACCCCTTACGGCTTCGCCGCGCGTACCGGCGAGGCAAACCTATTGGGTCGATTAGAGGTTGATCTAGGCAAGGAAACCATGAAAATGAGTCTGGACTCACGTGGTCGTCAGGGTGTTGGTCTATCCGTGGGTTCCATTTTTTCCAACAGCATTCGCATCAAAGGGCCTCTTACGGCGCCGCAAATAGTACCCGATGCTATCAGCCTCGCGTGGCGAGGTTGGGCGGCATTTATGACAGCAGGCCTCTCCGTCATTGGTGAAAGCGTTATCAAGCGCGTATTGGCCTCTGGCAACCCGTGTGAATCCATAGAGACAATAATCGAGAAGGAGCTGTGCCCCCATAACGCTGTCGCCGCCTCCACCGCAATGATGTGCCCAAAAGGTTCTGACAAGTGACTATGCTCCCTCGTCAAGGGTTTAGGCGGCTCCGAGTTCGATGAGATTCGCGGGGTGTGGACTCTCGTAGGGCAAGATTGCGTAGCTTTGGCGGATATCTTCCACGCTGAGGTCCCATGAGTCTTCCCAGAGAATGCCGATCATGGGTGAGGTCTCGCGCCCATGCACCCATGCGGTGAATACGGCATCCATCAAGATTGGAAAACCGATCGCAGGACTCAACGCGGCCACCCCCGCCATCACCGCCATCAAACTTCCCGAGTAGCTGTGACCGAACTGCGCAAGCTGAAATGCAGCGATCGCGAATTCATGCAGAATTGTCGTCTCGTATCCCGCGACGAGATGCCACAGATCATGGGTCTGCAGATTGCGCGCGTAGAGGAAGTCGAGAGGGGGTGGGAGCTTTGACAAACCGAGTGCCTGACCATCGAGCACCTCGAGATCGAATCCGTTGTCGACGATTAGGTCATGATATTGTCTTCCGATCGAGCCTAGTTGACACGCAGCTAAGGTCGACAGTTTGAACCCGGGAGGCGTCGAAAGTCCTGCGACTTCCTTAACTCCCGGATACTGTATCGAGGATCGCGCAAGCCGATCTTGAAAGGCCTCGTTCTGGAATTTCCCCAATCCGGCGGTTCGCTCTGTGATTGAAGCTGCGTCGAGACTTCCCGCCACGCCGTCTTCGACAATCGACCAGTAGGTATCCAAGAGCTCATCCGGCACGGTTTCAGTCGACAGATCGAGGGCGGCGATAGGTGTCGCGGCCACTGGTTTCTCCAGCCAACCGTCGGCAAATGCGTCGAATACTTCACCGGTGCGATCCGGCGCAAGAAATCCGACATGCGCCAACACGGCCGCGACGCGTATACGAAGTTCCGCGTCGACTGTGAAGCCTCCCTTCTTGGCATCCGCTGCGAGTCGTCTGACTGCCGTCAAATCCGGTCGGTCGCCGACTTGCGACCAGAATATTTCTTTGAGTGGTTCTGCAGTCACGCATGTTCTCCCTGAATCAGTTCGCCGTTGTTTGCCCTGGATATTAAGTATACGACAAATAAAAAGGTTGTTGTAAGTAGATAC
>JBLFXU010000159.1:0-7133 GCA_047609575.1 Bacteroidia bacterium
TGGGTGACCCCGCGCGCAGTGCCGGGCCTGCGCGCTACTATCGCCTGGCAGGAGAACGCTCTTCAGTCGGCTTTATCTCACCTCACAGCAATAATTTCTGCCACCTGTGTAACCGGGTACGCGTGACGGCCCAAGGGCAACTCCTGCTTTGCCTGGGGAACGAGCACTCCACTGATCTGCGCGGGGTGCTGCGCAGCGCCCACTACACACAAGACAAGCTGAAGCAGGCTATTGTTGACGCCATAGACATCAAACCGGAACGCCATCACTTCGACCTGGATCACGAACCGGAGATCATACGCTTCATGAATGTCACCGGAGGGTAGTATAATGCCCGACCCAGAATGAGGTGCTTCGGTGCAATCACACGATTTTCCACAGCTCGATTCCGTCGAGAAGATCGAACAGGGCTTTGAGTCCTACGGTTATATTTGCAGCAGGAAAATAGCGACCGCTGTATTTTTGGCGTTCCAACTGCGCAAGCCCATCCTGGTAGAAGGACCTCCAGGTGTTGGCAAGACTGAGCTGGCCAAGACCACCTCCCAGTTGTTGGATACGCCACTCATCCGCCTGCAATGCTATGAGGGGCTGGACGAAGCCAAAGCGCTGTACGAGTGGAAGTACGGCAAACAACTGCTCTACACTCAGGTGTTAAAGGAAAAGTTGGGCGACTTACTGCAGGGAGCCAAAGGCCTCGCAGAATCTGTTGAACGCCTGCATCAATTTGGCGACATTTTTTATTCCGAAGATTTTCTTGAGCCACGACCACTTCTCAAGGCCATGCAACAGGAGCGTGGCGCAATCCTACTTATCGACGAAGTTGACAAATCCGACTACGAGTTTGAATCACTCCTGCTTGAAATTCTGTCCGACTACCAAATTTCCATTCCTGAAATTGGCACAATCAAAGCGCGCACCATACCAATGGTCTTTCTGACGAGTAACAATACGCGCGAAATTTCCGATGCACTGAAACGACGCTGCCTGCATTTGTACATCCCCTTCCCCACGGTCGAACTGGAAGAGCGAATTATTCGCAGCAGAGTACCGGATGTCGAAGAAAGGATGCGACACCAACTGGTGGAGTTTGTGCACTCATTGCGCCAACTCGACCTAAAGAAAGTACCCGCCATTTCCGAAACCATTGACTGGGCGCGCAGTCTACTCCTGTTGAATGCAGATGCTCTCGATGAGGAAGTCGTGCGCAGCACGCTCAATGTACTGCTCAAATTTGAGGAAGACATTGAGTCGACCGATAGCGAGTTGCGTACTATGGTGCGAGACAGCGCAGCCAAAGCTTCGCCTCCCTGAGTTCAAATTGCAGCACAGAGGTAAAGCGCAAAGGAAGTCGCCATGCATTCTAACCTTGTCAGTTTCATCCAGGTGTTACGCAGCCACGATGTGCGTATTTCGCCTGCCGAGTCGCTGGATGCAGTAGACGTTACTGCCCGCCTGGGGTACTTGGACCGTAGTCTTTTGCGCGACGGGCTCGCTATGACCCTGGCAAAATCTCCCGAGGAAGAAGCAATATTTCTGGAATGCTTCGATCGTTTCTTTAGCCAAGAGCTATCCGACTTTTCTGACCCGACTGAAACCACTCCGGAAAGCTCAGAAGAGCCATCAATTGAGTCAGGCGAAGACCCATCAGAAGGCGGTGAAGCTGGCGATAGTGATGGCGACGGCGACGGCCAGGAATCGGCGCTGGAGATGGCGGCCCAGGACAACCCTTCACTGCAGAGTCTAATGCAGAGCCAGCTCATGCAGAATCTGCTCAACAATGACCGCAATGCGTTGACCCTCGCAATGAATCAGGCCGCCGAACAGGTCGGCCTTCAAAACATAGAAATGTTCACCCAGCGCGGCCAATTCACCCGGCGCATTCTCGATGCCATGGGCGAAGAACAGATTCGCAATGCGGTGATAGAGCTTGAACAGGCGGACAGCCCGGTGCTACCGCTGCTTCAACGCTATCGTGATGTATTGCGCGAACAGGTGCGGGACTATGTTGAACGCGAATATCTACTGCATGCAGAAGGCCGCAACAAGCAGTTCATGGAAGACATCTTGAGCAAAACCCGACTCAACAATATAGAGCACGTATACCTGCATCGGGTTCAGGAAGTGATTCGCAAAATGGCCAAAAAGCTGGCCAGCCGTCACTCCCCCCGTCGCCGACCGCTAAAGCGCGGCCAGTTGAACATGCCTAAGACCATGCGTCGCGGTATTCCCAATGACGGCCTCATGTTCAACACCTATTGGCGCCGGGCGCGCAAAGAAAAACCTCAAATTCTCGCCGTGTGCGATGTCAGTGGATCAGTCGCCGCCTATGCAAAGTTCCTGCTAATGTTTCTCTACAGCCTGCAGGACGTTCTACCCAAAGTACGCAGCTTTGCCTTCTCCAGTCATCTGGGTGAAGTGAGTGATTTTTTTGATGACTACCCCGTGGAAAAAGCAATCGAAATGGTCAACTGGAAGTACGGCGGCGCAACCGACTACGGCAACAGCCTGCTGGATTTCTCCAAGCTCGCCATGAACGATATCAACAGCAATACCACCGTCATAATTCTTGGCGACGCGCGCAATAATCACGGCGACCCCCGGCTGGATATTTTACAAAGTATTTACCAACGAGCACGCCAGGTTATCTGGCTTAACCCCGAGTCACGCAGGGCCTGGGGAAGCGGTGATTCAGAGATGCCACGCTACCTCAGCGCCTGTCATTTTAGTGCTGAATGCAATAATCTTAAGCAATTGGAACGCATCGTCGATCAACTTCTGAAAAGTACAAGGTAAGCACATGCCTTTCGCCTGTAAAGACTGTACTTACCGCGGCGCAACCACCGGCAAGGCTGGTGAATGTCTTGCTTGCGGGTCCCACAATATCGAAAACCGGCCTTACGTCGAGCGCGTGGAAAAGACGCCCTCAAGGTGGCGCATTGCACTGCTAATTGCTTTGTGGACTTACCTCATTGCAACCATTATCTGGAAGCTGGTCAACTGAAACTAGGCGCCGAACATTTTCCTTCCCCTTGCACACTGCGTGAGTTGGTGCTGGATCGCTACGCCGATCCCAGCGCAACGAATGGCACCGACACCCACACCATGCAGCCAGAAGAACTGCTGGGATATCTGAAGAACACCGAGGAATTTGAGCTAGGCCCCTGGGCGGCGATTGTCAACCAAACAGAGGCCATCGGCGATCCAGCCCAGCCCTCACCTGACCAGAAAGCTGTCCTGCAATGGCTGGGAAAAGCCATGGATTTCTGGGAGCAGGATTACCCAATAGAAGAGCCGTTAGTGGCCCAGCTGCGCAAAATAAAACCGCTGTGTGCTGCCTTGGCTATGGTCGATCCCGATTTCCTTTTTCCCGGCGCACACCCGATACACCAATTGCTTGATGCAATACAGGACAGGGCAGTGGGCTGGCAATCGACGCTGGACCGAGTGGGCAAAATTCTTGAACAACAGATCAGCAAAGCGGTCGAGGGAGCGCGTGACTGGTTTGAAGACAACGACACGGATCTGAACGCCGTCTACCACGAATTTTCCAAGGCTGTAGAAAGAGATCAGTCACGCGCCGACCGAATGGTGCAACGTGTCATCGACGCTGAGCTCGGCAAGCTGAAAACCCAGGCGGCCAAAAGTCATGCTGCGCGCATGATCAACGACGCTCTGGAGCAGTATGCAGTACCGCAGGATATCGAAGAATTTCTTAAAGGCCCCTGGTATACCTCAGCACAACTGCTACTACTTAAGTTTGGCGGGGACTCCGACCAGTGGCAGAAAATGTCCGAGACAACGGTAACACTACTTGATTCGTTACAGAGCCTTGAGAACGCCGACGACCAACGACGTCAGCGCATTTTCGAAGTCGTAACCCAATTACCCAAAGAGATGCGGCGCTGGCTATTAAGTGTGCACCACGACACCGAAGCTGTTAACGAAGCGATGGGGCAGGTGGAGTTCACACATTTGCGCATTTTGCGCCGGCAACCGGTGGAGCTGGTGCATCTCACGCCGATTATGGTCGCCGCAGTTGAAGAAACATCTGCAAATAGCGAGACCATGGACCCCGAGGATTGTGAAGAAGGCTCATGGTTCACGATCGACCAGGACGGCGAGGCACAGCTGCGCGTTCAGCTGGCATTAAAGTCCACAGCGACAAGTGAATTTTTGTTTACCAATTTGGCCGGGATCAAAGTGCTACAACTCGCTGCCGGCGATTTCGCCAACATGTTATCGCTGGGTAAAGCGACGCCATTGAGCGCAGGCCAGAGCTTTAGCCGATCACTGGCCAAGGCCGCTGGTATCGAATCTGCAGAATTGCTGCTAGCGCTCGCGGAAGCATTGGGTTCTATGGGGGCGGGCACTCTGCCCGAGGCTAGTATAGATGAGGTCACACCCAGAGACGTTCATGCCGCCAGAGAAGGCGCAGAACCCACAGAGCTACTGCACGCATACAACACGTTGACTGCAGCAGATACCGCTGCCATCGAACGCAGGCCAGAGGCGCTGCTCGAAGCCGCCACAGACAGCGTTACCCTTCAGGAAGTAGTAGAAGCACCCGCGGTGGCCTCGCAAGAGCCGCTGGCGGAAGAACTCGGCGTGCTGTCACGGGGCTTTCGTCCCGAGTCCGCAATGGGTGAAGGCTTTCTCGCACATCAGGCCCAGGAACTACAGCACCGCAAGACCATAGGCGTGCAGGACGAAACGCCAGAGGTGCCAACGGATGAAGATTACGCCCCTACTAACACAATCGAACCGGCAGCCGATTCGGAACGCATGGTGAACCTTCCAATGGGGACCTGGCTGGGGTTTCACGATGCTGAAAAGCCCATGATGGGTCGTCTTGCAGTACATGATCCCGTCGAGGATCAGTTTGTTTTCGTCAACCGCAAAGGCTTTAAGTTGCGCTCCCTAACGCATGCGCAGCTACTGGAGCTGATAGACGATGGGTTGGTAGACATACTGCAAAGAAGCTCAAACCTCCGCGACCAGGTTATTGAGGTCCGCAATAGCCTGGATTCTTCCAAACAGGGGAACTAGATGTCGGAACAAAGAAAAGACCTGCGACTGCCAGCGGACTCCACCACATTTATTGAGCTGGAGTCTCCCGGTATTGCAGAAAACAGCAAGGGCATTGTGGTGACCTGTAAGACACTCAACATATCAAGGGGTGGATTGCTGGTGCTGCTGGACCAGGAAATTCCGGTAGGGGCCATATTGCAGATTGGGGTCGATCTGCCAGATGCCGAGGACACGCTCTATATGGCCGGAGAAGTACGCTGGTGCAAGCCCGTCGAAAACGCGTCTATTGAGGAAAGCGGCTGGCAAGCCGGCTTCCAAATTCTAAATTCAGCGGATTCAAATATCGATCGCTGGATTGGACTCGTTCGTTCGATAGAGAGTGAAGAAGAGTCAGACTAAATCTCAGTAGTTTCAGTAGACGCTTCTTCGTCTTCAATACTCGCCAAGCTCAAACCCGCATCATCTTCCTCTGGGCTCTCCTGTGCGAACTTGATTTTCAGCCGTACATTGTTCGGTGAGTCAGCGTTGCGCAGGGCCTCCTCCTCAGTGATAAGACCCTCCTGAAACAACTCGTACAGTGCCGTATCAAAAGTCTTCATGCCTATGTTTTCGGATTTTGCCATGACCTCTTTGATACCGTCTAAATCACCGCGCAGAATAAGGTCGCTTATCATGGGCGTACCCAGCAATATCTCGATCGCCGCGCAACGCTTGCCGTCCAGCGTGGGAATCAATCGTTGGGAGATTATGGCCTGCATGTTCATACCCATATCCATCAGCAGCTGGGCGCGCCGCTCCTCAGGAAAGAAGTTGATGATTCGGTCTAGCGCCTGGTTTGCGTTGTTAGCATGCAGGGTAGAAATACACAGGTGACCCGTCTCGGCAAACGACAACGCATGCTCCATGGTTTCCCGATCCCGAATTTCTCCGATAAGAATGACGTCAGGCGCCTGGCGCAGCGTATTTTTCAGGGCGTTGTGCCAGCTGCGAGTATCCACACCCACTTCTCGCTGGTTGACGATAGATTTCTTATGACTGTGCACATATTCCACCGGATCCTCGATGGTGACGATATGTCCGCTACTGTTACTGTTGCGATAGTCGATCAACGCCGCCAGGGACGTCGACTTGCCCGAACCGGTAGCTCCGACAAACAGTACCAGCCCACGCTTGCGCATAAGTACTTCAGTCAGAATGGGCGGCAGGCGCAGATCCTGCCAGTTGGGAATTTCGGCAACGATATTCCGCGCCACAATACCTACTTCATTACGCTGCATAAAAATATTGATACGAAAACGGCCGTAGCCTGACACCGAGATAGCCAGATTCATCTCCAGCTCTTTCTCGAATTCTGCCTGCTGCGTGTTGTCCATAATTTCGTCAGCGATTATCTTGATTTCGCCCGGTTGCAGAATTTCACTGGCGATAGGCTTCAACTCACCCTGGAACTTGGCGCACGGCGGCGCGCCTGTACTCAGATACAGGTCTGAGCCATCCTCAGTTGCCAGAATTTTTAACCATTCAGTGATTCGCACGTAAATTCTCCCCGCTAAGTGCGTGTTACTGTAGCAGCTTGCCGCTCGCTAACAAGTATCATCATCACGCGTGTACCGATTTGGGTAACACAATATCCGATCGCTTCAGGCAAATCGTCCATCTGTACAAATTCTTCAGCAATAGGGCCTCTCAACCTGGCACGGTAGCCAGTACCTGAGGCCAGTCGTATACTGGCCTGCCATTGCACACATTAGAGGGTTTTCCAGTGGATGCGACGCGCCCCACCCCGCTAGTGGAAGATATAGAAAATACCCGTCGCAAGCTGGAGTCTTGGCTGAGCGAGAGCTGGGGCCACACTGTGAGCATTCCAGACCTGTCCATACCTGAGGCCACGGGCATGTCCAACGTGACGTTGCTATTCGACGTCCTGTGGCAAGAAAATGGCCAGGACAAGAGCGAAGCAGTAGTGGCGCGTCTACAACCCCAGATCGAACGTCCGGTGTTTCCTGATTACGACCTGAGCCTGCAGTACGAGGTGATGGCAAGTGTTGGCCGCAACAGCGATATACCCGTACCAGAACTGCGCGGACTGGAAACCGACCGCTCCT
>JBLFXU010000160.1:0-7125 GCA_047609575.1 Bacteroidia bacterium
CATGGGCACACACATCACTGCCAGTACCAGCGCCATGATCGTAAAAAACGGCGAGCAGATTGAAGGCGACTCCATTCGCTGCCCCTACCACGGCTGGCGCTACAACTGCGAAGGCGACGTGGACGACATCCCCTACCACGATGGCCCCATTCCAAAATCTGCATCCATCCGTTCTTATCCGGTGGTGGAGAATATGGGCTGCATTATGGCCTGGTATGATCCCGATGGCCGCTCACCCGACTACGAAGCGCCGTTCCTGTCTGAGTGGGACGACCCGCAGTGGGTAAACTGGGAGCTGGATCATTTGGGCGAGCTACCCATTCACCCGCAGGAGATTCTCGACAACATGGCTGATGTGCGTCACCTGGGCCCCACCCACGGTGCACCCAGTGAATATTTCGAGAATGAATTTCGTGACCACATCTGCATACAGCGTCAGGGCGGCCCGATGCAGCTGTATCAGACTTACCTGTACACCACGACATGGTACACAGGCCCCGGCATTTTGCTGTCGAAGCAGGTATTTGCCGGAAACGTCATCTTTGAGCTGATCGCAAATACGCCGGTCGATGACGGCGTTTCAAAGTGTTTTCATGGCTGCTTGTTTAAGGGTAGTGAAGCGCAGGCTACAGACGAAGACCGCGAGGCAGCTCGCCAAGCTCAGGCTGGTGCGCTGGAGGCTTTCGGCGCCGACTTCAATGTTTGGCAAAACAAGCGTCCCGCACTGAAAATTATGCAACTGAAAACCGACGGCCCCTTCAAAACGAACAGACAGTGGTACTCGCAGTTTTACGCGGCCATAGATAGTGTCGACGGCATCCGCTCCGCAGTGAATGGCTTTTATGCTATTGAAGGCCTGGCGACACCGGCCGATGCCAACCACTCCATCGACGACGGGCTACCGATCTAGATTAAGCCCCGTGTTTTTCGTTCCTGCAGGTACTGGGTTAGCGCATCGTGCGTCACCAGGTGCCGCAGGGCGAAATCCATGAAACACCGCACATAAACGGCCTTATAGCCGATATCGCAACGCTTTGCGGGCTGGCACGGCGCACTGTAATCTGCAGGAGTCTAATTCTGCAGGCGTCTAGCACAGCAACGGGTAATTGCCTCTGTAGCCGGGGGACACTACACAATTTTCGGCAGTTTTTTTAACACTCTTCCGCTGACTTCGTATTGTCAGCAAAGCATGCGCCTGGCACTTCCAATCGTCATAGATATCTTAGGTGTAAAGCTCTTCACCTCGCGCCCAGTTAGCGTGAAAACCTGCAGGCACGCGCTGTGGCAGATGTACCTTCGCGACAGGGCCAGCGGCAATATCCGTGGCATCAAAAACCAGACAGTGGGATGACCAGTCTCCCGTATCCGTTACCAGGGTAATCACGTAGCCGTCGTCCTCTGCACTATCGCGGTTAGCGCCGGGCTTCGGCGCATACACTGCCTCACTGCCAAATACACCCTTGCCATAGTTCCACTGCGTGCTTTGCCCGGTCTCGTTGTTGTATTTAACCAACCCGGTAAAGCGTAGCGTGTAACCACCCTCGTCATAGGTGGGTATGCGTTGGTGATAGGCATACTTACTTTTGACGCCATGAAATAGCGGATTCGACTTATTGAACTCGGTATTCAAGTCATCGATATCGCCTTCGCGCACTTCTCCGGTTACCAGATTAAACCGCCAGCGATAAGCGTTGGCCTCCAGACGCATATAAGCGAGCATTGAGGCCAGTTCGCCCTCGCCG
The DNA here is from genome assembly GCA_047609575.1 of Bacteroidia bacterium. Taxonomy (GTDB): domain Bacteria; phylum Pseudomonadota; class Gammaproteobacteria; order Pseudomonadales; family Halieaceae; genus Marimicrobium. The sequence continues at coordinate 1,743 of JBLFXU010000160.1, forward strand.
TCCTGCGCTTGCGGCATGGGATTAACAGAGCGAGAACCATCCATCACTACCCAATCGCCCTCTTCCCAGCAGTTCGTGACATGTAAGATGTAACAGGGCTCACACTCAAACCAGCGTACGTCCGACGATCCTCCCCTGCGAGGAATGATGCCAAATCGCGTGGGAATATCGCGATGAAAAGTCATGACCCGATAGTTGTGACGCCGCAACACATTCATGTCATGGAAAAAGGGCAAATCGTGCAGCACGGCATAGTTAGTCGTAAAACCCATATCGTGTGGGAGACGTGCTCCCGGCAAATCGATAGCCACTTCATGCACACGCTTACCGGAGGCATCGGCCACACCGTAGGTCAAATAAGGTGGCTCATCAGCGTAATCAAAATACAGCAGTTCGCCTGTGCTCCAGTCGACCTTGGAATGCGCAGAAAGACGCAACTGGTCACGACCCTGCAACTGATAATGCCCAAGAGTTTCCATGCTATGGGCGTCCAAACGATAGGGATGACCCGCGTTATACCACAGCGTCATCAACTCACCGTTGTACAGAAATACATCGGTGTTAGACGTATCCTTGATGCCAAACTGGGACACGCTGTAATCAAATGGGCCCATCACTCCAGGTGACGTGCACTGTGCACTTAGACGCTGCTGTGCCAGTGCAACCGTTTCTATATAACGATTGCGATAGCTGACCCTGCCATCCTTAAAATACACACCATGCAGCATGCCATCACCGTCAAATGGATGGTGTCGATTGGGGCTTTCATGCAGCGGATTGGGGCCGTTACGAAAATAGGCGCCGCACAAATCTGCAGGCAACTCGCCGCTGACCGCTAACCCCTGCTCAAACACTTCCTGTGTGGTGGGCGCATGAAAACCATGCAGGTAGGGATTGTCCTGCGTATAAATCCAATCAGGGGCATCATCAAAGCGCGTTGCAGCGCCAAGGCAATGCTCAACAATGGGAAATTCCCTGATGGGGTTGGAGATAGACATTGTTAACTTCCTGAAACACTGTATCGAAAAAACACGCTATACCCGCTGGATCTGTTATGCAAGCAAGGGTATTGCACAGTCGCCGTTTGGCGTTACGCGCTAGCTAACCCACTCCTACAACAAAGCTGACACAGGTTGTTGCACTGCCGCCGACATTAAACGTCATCATATTTTGTGCTTGTTGTAACTGATAATCGCCCGCGCACCCACTCACCTGTCGCGCGCAATCGAGCACCATGCGCACACCCGTTGCGCCAACCGGATGGCCCAGGCCAATCAGCCCACCGCTTGGATTGATGGGAAAGTCTCCGTCCCGGGTAATGCGGCCTTCCTCCACGGCTTGCCAACTCTGCCCCGGCTGCGTCAAACCCGCATGATCAATAGCCATATATTCTGTCATGGAAAAACAATCGTGGGTTTCCAGGCCATCGAGCGCAGCAGCGCTACTAAAGCCAGCGCGCTGGGCAGCCTCTTGCAGCGTGCGCGCTGCATGGGGAAAGACAAGAGGCCCGTCGGCACTCAGCGTCAGTTTGGTTTCCAGCAGTATCGGCGCGGAGCGGTGTCCCCACCCCTTGATTCGGGGAATGTCGGACAGCTTGACACCCTGCTTAGCGGCATACTCTTTCGCTTTCGGTTCGCTGGCCAGAATAAGACAGGCTGCGCCATCGGTTATCTGGCCGCAATCCTGTTTTCTTACCCGACCCTCTATGACGGGGTTCAGGTCTTCGTCAGAGGTGAAAGCTCCCTCCGGAAACTTCCACTGACGTGTCTGTGCACGAGGATTGCTGCGGGCATTGGTGAAATTGATTTCAGCAATGGCATTCAAGTGATCGCTGTTAATCCCGTAGCGCCTATCGTATTCGTCGGTCAGTCGATCGAACATATGTGGCCAGGGAAAGTCACACTCTTCTTTCGTTGCTTCATGACCTTGCCAGGCAGCAGTGCCTAGATACTCCGCCCCCGTCTGGCCATCGACATTGCGCATCAATTCCAGGCCCAACACACAGGCCACCTCATAGTGCCCCGCTTCGATGTCACGCATTGCCGATAGAATGGCGATAGAGCCGGAGGCACAGGCCGCTTCATGTCGCGAGGTGGGCAAGCTGCCCAACTCAGGATAGACCTGGCCGAAAAATCCGCCGATCAGGCCCTGGCGAGCAAATAGCTCACCGACAAAGTTGCCGACATGGCCAACCTCTATTTCACCTGGCTCTATGTCCGCGTTGGTAACCGCTTCTCGCAGCGACTCGGCAAACATATCAAACAACTCCAGACCTTCCCTGGCCCAATTACGGGCAAAGTCAGTCTGGCTTCCTCCAAGAATGTAGATTGGCTGGCTAGTCATGGGGCAACACTCCGAGATTACGGGTAGTAGCTCTGTTTGAAAATATTCAAGGGTCACCGAGCCCGGAGCACGAGAGCTAGCGTGTAACCGGGGACCGCCAAAAAGCGTACATCCGTGTACAGGCTCGACTGGCGACGTCCTGTCGCCAGACGCCCCGGGTGACATACTAGCTCTCGTACTCCTCAGCGACGCCTCTTGATTTCAAAGTGAGCCACTAGCCGATATTCCGCTGCCGTGTACCTACCGGCTAACAGCCAAAGGGCAAGGCAGGCTCCAGCTTATAGATATTGCCGGTATTCAGCTCCGCTGCATAAATCTCCCCATCGTCGTCTTCACCAAAGGTAGATACATTAGACAGCTCCCCTGCAGGCACTACAATGCGTTGTGTGAGATTACCGGGTGGGCCACTGAGGGCACGAATACTGGACTGGCAAAAGTCGGTGAACAGGTACTGTCCTTGCAACAGCGGCGCCACCGATCCACGATACACTCGCCCACCGGTGATCGAACATCCGCCACTAGCGTGCGAATAAGTATGCACAGGCGGCAGGTATACCTTGTTGCAATTAGCAAGATTGAACGGCTCTGTGCCCTCGAAGCAGCGCCAGCCAAGATTAAGACCACCACTGCCACCCGGCGATAGATAGTGCACCTCCTCAAAAGCATTTTGCCCGACATCGCCTATCCACATGGCTCCGGTTAAGCTGTCGAAGCTGAAGCGCCAGGGGTTTCGCGCACCCAGCACGTAGATCTCATCGCAACCGTCGCCACCCACGCCATCCACGTAGGCATTCCCGGGCGCAATACTGTATGCCCCGCTGCCTGAGATATCACAGTCGGGCCCGGTTCCGGCGCCTGCCGGGGTATCGACATCGATACGTAGAACCTTGCCTAACAACGTTGTTGTGGTCTGCCCGTTGTTTTGCGGATCACCACCACTGCCACCATCGCCCGAGGCAATATGGAGATAGCCGTCTGGCCCAAAATGCAGGTCTCCGCCATTGTGATTGGAGAAGGGTTGCTCAAACTCCATCAGCACCAGTTCGCTATTGGGGTCAGCGATATGACGATCGCTGGTCACAGTAAACCTGGAGATGCGCGTACGATCAGCACCCGACCCAGGGTCGCGGGTGTAGTAGACATAAAAATACCCGTTGTTGTCATAATCAGGATGAAAGGCTAGCCCCAGCAGCCCTTGCTCACTGGACGCATCATCCACGCTGCTTGAAATATTCAGAAAGGGCGTTGTTCGCAGCGTACCGCTGGCCCTGATGATTTGGATTCTGCCACGACGCTCAACAACAAAGAGTCTGTTGTCGCCCATATTTTCAATGGCCACTGGCTTGTCCAGACCGGTGGTATACAGGATTGCGCGCATTTCTCCTGTAGGTGGTACCGGAGGATCTGGCGGCGGCTCGAAGCCATTGACGATTGTGAGTCCGTGCGAGGTTGTCGCGATGCCATCACCCTGTAAATCGAGATTGCCATCGCTGGAATTAACGGCCACGCGCAGCGTCACGTCGGTGTCATAGTTTGGTGCTGTGTAGTTAAAAAAGAATACGGCGAAGCTAGCTGTAAAACCCTTGGGCGACGTGTGGGTCAACTCCTCACTGAGTAGCTGCAGCTCAGGGTTAACGGGGGCGAGCTCACCAATGCCGCCTTCGATTGAAATTCCAACACCCGCCGATTGCTCGGGACCTCCACCCATGAGCACATACAGCAGCTGAGTGCTGCCAGCCTCCACGGTATTAGGGCCCACGACCGTTACAATGGGTGCAGTAGCCCCATCGGGAGCATGGCAAACATTACAGGCTGCGCCACTGGTGGTGGGGTCGCCACTAAAGCCACTGCGCCCCCCCGCACTGGCCTGTAAATCGACTGCTACCAGCAGGGCGGCCGCCAGCATGAAGGCACGCACACCCAAAGACCAGTACCAACTTACTGCGCCAATCCGGCGCGAGGCAAGAGTCACCCCTGTGCCGTTATCATCAGAGGAATAGGTCATTTAACATTCCCTCACATGGTGTAAACGCCTTATAATTATAACCAGATAGAATAATTCTTTCCGAAAACTAAGTCCAGAGCACGCTATTTCCGTGATCCACTTCACACTATCGGCGGTCACGCACAGGGCGTCTCGCTGCATCGATCCATGGCCCGCTAGGCCTTTGGGCAATCCAGCCGCCAATTAGTTGCAGAACTGGCAGATGAAGCCACCCGGTCTGACCCCCAGAAACAGAGCAGTGAGGCGTTACTCGCGCTCGAGTCAGACCCCTTTTCGATAGGGCGCAATGACATTCTCGGCATACCAGTTGATCATGCCGATCTTTTCTTCGAGAGTCTGGGTGTCGGGCTCGGCATCGTAAGGGTTGCGAAACGCGATAATGACCTCGGTGACGCCCGCTCCCACCAAATCGGCAAGGCCCTCCGCAGAGTAGGCTGCTTCCGTCATTGCGTGATACTCGAAAGGAAGATGGTCACGGCCATACTCCTTACGTAAATCCTCTATCTGGCCAATCTTGCTACGCAACTCACCGATAGAAGAGCCCGCGGAAATCCAACCGTCACCCAAACGTGCCGCTCGGCGCAGCGCTGGCTTGGCATGCCCCCCTACCAGCAGTGGAATGTGGTGCTCAGGTACTGGACACATTTTGATGGGGTCCATTTGGAAAATCTCACCCTGGTACCCGAAATACTCGCCCGACATCAGTCCATTGATGATTTCCATCATCTCGTCCATGCGCTTGCCGCGCTTATCCCAATCTATCTGGCAGGCCAGAAAATCTTCGGGCCAGGGGCTAATCCCTACGCCAAAGCCAAACCGGTCGCCTAGCATTACCCCCAATGTAGACAATTGTTTGGCAACAATTGCCGGCTGCCGTACCGCCAGTTTGATCACCGACGTGGTAAAGCGCAGCTTCTCGGTACGTGCCGCCAGGTAGGGAATGGCAATGAACGGCTCCAAAAAAGGTACGCCATCCAGAAACTCGCGCGTGCCATCGTCGTTGTATGGATACACGTCGGAACCTTCCTCGGGGTA
>JBLFXU010000161.1:0-7120 GCA_047609575.1 Bacteroidia bacterium
GACGCGACGATCGCCCTTATAATTGACGCTGAGATTGACACTAGGATTGACGCAGGGCGTCAGAACCCCGCCAGTAGAGGTCGAGAACATGTTGCAACGTTTTATTGTCCTGGCCGTTATTGTCGGAGCGGCGTATTGGTATTGGCAAGGTCCTTATCAGGCAAAGATCAACCCTCAGTACACCACCATTCTGGATCAGAATGACGAGAAAATAGCGTCCTGCGTGAAGAGTAAGCTCTATCTTGCAGGTACAAGGGGTGTTGGACCTGATGCATCGGCGGCAGCAGAGGGCTGCGCGGGGGAGTTTAATCTATACCGGCACAATGGGCGCTGGCATAACTACGAATTGAGTAGACCGAACTAGATTGAGTAGACCGAACTAGATTGAGTGGACCGAGCTAGACTGACTAGACCGAACTAGATTGAGTAGACCGAACTAAGAGACGGCGCCGAAGCACCGCCTCACAGTGATCCGCTTTAGCCCTTCATGGACTCGCTCATGTCGCCAGCAGCGTCGTCGACTGCGTCGCCTGCGTCATCCATCGCACCGGAAGCGGCGTCAGAAGCGCTATCGACAGCATCAGAAGCGGCCTCAGCAGCATCATCAGCCATATCCTTGGCGCCCTTTACAGCGTCATCGGCCATATCTGAGGCGGAATCCATAGCGTCACCCGCTGCATCTACAGCCTCATCTTCCATCGCGTGTACGCTGTCAGAAGCGTCGCTGGCCATATCACCGGCGGCATCCACTGCGCCTTCTGCCATATCTCCGGCCTTGTTAGCCGCATCAGCAGCAGCATCGCCAGCAGACTTCATCGCGTCACTGGCCTGCTCCGACATGCTTGAAGCAGCTTCCTTAGCCGCCTCTACGGGATCATCATCGCCACTGCAACCAACAATTGCCACTGCCATAGCAATGGTAGAAAGCAATGCCAGTATTTTTTTGTTCAACATTTTTTACTCCAATCTGTCTTTTTCGAATGAATACGCTGGTCGCAACGCTCTGATGCGGTCAGAAAACGACCATACGTGGTGCAATATACCATAGTGAGCGTGCCTCGGGGCTTGATATAAGTCGTCGAAATGTCCCCACCGTAAGTCCATAATGCCCTTGCAACCCTTGCAGGAGTTCCCGATGTGAAGAAAGCCATTGCCGCTTTGGTCATAGTCGCCGCGCTGATAGCCGGCATCTGGACTATGGGCCAAAAGCCACCCCCCAAAGTGAGCCTGCATGCTCTGGCCAAAGGTACCGTTGAGCGCACCGTATCGAATACCCGCGCAGGCACAGTAGAGGCGTGCCGGCGCTCCAAACTGTCCATGCCGATTGGCGGTAGGGTAGACCAGCTGCTCGTCGACGAGGGCGACGAGGTCGCCGCGGAGCAAGTACTGCTCAGCTTGTGGAATCGGGATCGGCAGGCCATGGTCGCCCAGGCCGAGGCGCAGCTGCTGGCTACGCGTAGCCGCACTAAAAAAGTCTGTGTAGAGGCCGAAAATGCCGAGCGCGAAGCGAACAGACTAGAGTCCCTGCTGAAGAAACAATTGGCCTCCACCGAAGCTGCCGAGATGGGTCGCACCCGCTCCCAGGGCGGATATTTTGGCTGTCTGGCCGCCAAAGATGAGGAGAAAGTGGCGCAGGCTAACCTTGAGATGAACCAGGCCCTGCTGGAAGAGACCTACCTGCGCGCACCCTTCAAGGGCATTGTGGCCGAAATCAACGGTGAAATCGGCGAGTACGTCACGCCCTCCCCACCCGGCGTGGCCACACCGCCGGCGGTCGATCTGATCGACTACAGTTGCCTTTACGTCACCGCGCCCATAGACGAGGTCGACGCAGGTGATCTGCACAAGAATCTGCCCGCCCGCATCAGCCTGGACGCCTTTCGAGGTGAGGTTTTCCTCGGCACCCTCAGTCGTATTGCCCCCTATGTGCTGGATTTGGAGAAACAGGCCCGCACGGTGGAAATCGATGTCATGTTCAGCGACCCGGCTGTGCGGCAACGCCTGCTGGTGGGCTACAGTGCAGACATCGACATTGTGCTGGAAACTCGCGATAACGTTCTTCGCCTGCCTACCGAGGCTGTTTTGGAAGGCAACCAGGTCTATCGGTTCAACCGATCAGCTGGCAGCCTGGAACTGATCGATGTGGACGTTGGTATCCGCAACTGGAATTTCACCGAGGTCACCAGCGGCTTGCAGGCCGGGGATGAAATTGTAATGTCGCTGGACATTCCGGAATTGGCTGACGGCCTTGAGGTCACCCCCGAGGATGATTGAAGTCAGCGGGGTGAACAAGACTTTCGTGCTCGGAGACAGCCAGGTGCACGCTCTCAACAACGTCAATCTGTTCATTGAGCAGGGTGAATACCTGTCCGTGATGGGCCCATCTGGCTCTGGCAAGTCAACGCTCCTGAACATGTTGGGGCTACTCGATAGACCCGACAACGGCCGTTACATGCTCAATGGCTTCGACACTATGTCGCTGGCAGAAAACGAACGCGCCCGGGTTAGGCGACAGGAAATAGGCTTTGTTTTTCAGTCGTATCATCTAATTGCACGGCTTACCGCAAGGGAAAACGTAGAGATGCCCCTGATGCTATCCGGTGTCCCCCCGAAAGAACGTCGACCTAAGGTACAAACCATTCTGGAAAAACTGGGCATTGCCGGGCGTGCGCATCACTTGCCCAACCAGCTCTCCGGTGGCGAGCGCCAACGGGTGGCGATCGGGCGCAGTATCGTGATGGAGCCAAGCATTCTGTTGGCAGACGAGCCCACCGGCAACCTCGACTCACGCTCCGGCACAGAAGTAACGGACATCCTTGAACAACTGAACCGGGATGGCCTGACGCTGCTGGTCGTTACCCATGACAACAACATGGGCGAACGGGCGCAGCGCCGTATTCTCATGCGCGACGGCGCCATTGAGACAGACAGCGCTGCCAAGCCGGAAGCACTCAATGCGACTCTCTGATTTACTGCATTTCACTTTCCTTGCCCTGAGTCGCCAGCGCTTTCGCAGCCTGATGTTACTGGTTGCTGTAGGTCTTGGGGTGACTGCCGTAGTGGTGCTGACCGCGCTGGGGGAAGGTGCCCGGGGCTATGTCTTGGGAGAGTTCGCCTACCTTGGAAAGGACTCCGTGATCCTCTTTCCAGGCCGCAAGGAAACATCCGGCGGTATGCCACCCATGAGCGGGGCCGCCGCACGACCGATCACCCTGAATGACGTCGCGGTACTCAAACGCACGATACCGGGCATCTCGGAGGTGGCGCCAATGGTCATGGGCAACGCGGCGGTGTCCTACAAGTCCAGGGAACGCAACAGCATTGTCATTGGCACCACCGCGGATTTTTTTACCCTGCGATTAATGGAGATTGGCCGTGGCAGTAACTTTCCCGAGATGGCAGTCGATCAGGGTAAACCCGTGGCGATTATCGGACAGAAACTAAAGAAAGAACTGTTTGGCACGCAACGCGCCGTAGGCCAATGGTTGCGCTTGCGCGACTACCGCTTCAAGGTCATAGGTGTGCTGTCTGGTAGCGGTGACTCCTTCGGCGCGGATCTCGGTGAGGCCATTTTTATACCTGTTGCTTCCGCTCAATCGGTATTCAATGTACACGGCCTGTTCCGCGTCATGCTAAAGGTAAAAGGCAATTACGATATTGCCGATGTAAAACAACGTATAGAAGATCGCATGACAGAATTGCACGACGGTGAGCGCGACGTGACCATCATCAGCCCGGACGCCATGCTCAGCACGTTCGACGATATTCTGGGTGTGATGACGCTGGGCGTCGGCGGCATCGCAGGCATCAGCCTGCTGGTATCAGGCATCCTGGTCATGAATGTAACGCTCATGACCGTAAAGCAGCGCACTGCAGAGATCGGTCTGCTAAAAGCACTTGGCGCACCTGCCTCGCAGGTACGCATCTTGTTCCTGACTGAGGCGGGGTTAATCGCGGCAGTCGGGGCACTGGCTGGCATGGGCATGGGGTGGCTCATCGTTGCCGCCGGCCGCCAACTCATGCCCGACATTCCTTTCGCCACGCCAGGCTGGGCGCTCGCCTCTGCGTTGGCATTGGCGGTCGGTACCGCACTGGTGTTTGCCTGGTTGCCCGCACAACAGGCGGCAGAAATGGAACCCGTCGATGCACTGGGGCGCAAATAAATTATGATGACCTTCGGCGATTGGTTGCGGTGGGTGTTTCACGCCGTTACAAATGCTCGTCTGCGCAGCCTGCTCACAGCACTGGGGATCAGTATTGGCATCGCCGCTGTGACGCTGCTGACCTCCATCGGCGAAGGTATCCGCGTCTACATGATGGACAGCTTTTCCCAATTCGGCACACGTATCATTGCCGTTACACCGGGCAAAACGACAACCTCTGGCATACCGTCTTTGCTGACTACAATCAGGCCACTGTCGCTGGAAGATGCCGAATCCCTCACGCGGTTGGCGCACGTTGATGCCGTGGTACCGCTGATACAAGGTACAGCGAAGGTTGAGGGTGGACGATATTCGCGCGACACCGATGTTTACGGCGTCGGCCCGGACATGGCCCGCGCCTGGCAGTTCAAAATTGCACAGGGGAGATTTTTACCGGCGGGCAGCATGCAAAACTCACGCTACTTTGCGGTGCTCGGTTCAAAAGTCAAACAAGAGCTTTTCCAAAACGGCAATCCATTGGGTGAATACGTGCGCGTTGGCGGGACCCGTTTTCGTGTCGTTGGCGTCATGGAGAGCAAGGGGCAGTTACTGGGCTTTGATTTGGACGATGCAGTCTACATTCCGGCAGATCTGGGCCTGCAGATGTTCAACAAGGAAAGCCTCATGGAAATTGACATCATCTTCCGTGAGACCAGCACATCAGCGGAGGTCAGTTCGCGTATACGAGACACACTGATTGCCCGTCACGGCGACGAAGACTTCACCCTGTTCACACAAGAAGACATGCTTGGCACGCTGGACAAAATTTTGTCGATGCTCAAAGCGGCCATTGGCGCACTGGGCGGCGTGGCCCTGGTGGTAGGCGGCGTCGGTGTGCTCACCATCATGACCACTGCACTGAAAGAGCGTACGCAGGAAATTGGCTTGCTGCGCGCGGTAGGCTGTACCCGGTCACAAATTCTCTGGATGTTCCTGGGCGAAGCTGTACTGCTCTCAGCCATGGGCGGGCTGCTGGGTGTGGCCGTGGTTGCTGTGTTGGTCGTTAGCCTGAACACCTTTGTACCAGGACTACCGGTCTCACTGCATCCGGGATACATGACAGCCTCCCTGCTATTAAGTGCCACCGTCGGATTGGCGGCGGGCATTTCCCCGGCCATGCATGCGGCTAGCCTGGACCCCATAGAGGCGTTGCGGTCTGAGTGATCAGGGCATTTTCTGACCTTGTGCAATCTGGCCAGCCGCAGCTGCAGTCTGACCGGCATCCCCACCACTCGCAGTTATCATAACCACCCACAAAGCTGAGTTCGCCCAGGGGAGCACACCGCTTCCTTGGGCTGGCTTTGCCATCGCGCAAACCACTGGCCGAAAGCGTCACTTTTAAACAGTTTTACCGGCCTCAAGCATCATTCTTGCGACGCACTACTTGGGCTACCTTGGCACCTCAGAAAGTTTCTTTAAGCTGTCACTGTACCGAGGTTAAACATGCAAACTGAATTCTGTAAACAACTGGGCATCGATGCGCCCATTTTTGCCTTTACCCACTGTCGCGACGTGGTTGTAGCGGTCAGTAAAGCGGGCGGCATCGGCGTACTCGGCGCGGTTGGCTTCTCTCCGGCAAAACTGAAAGAAGAACTGGATTGGATCGACGAGCACATCGGCGATCATATCTACGGTGTAGACACCGCCATCCCACAAAAATACGAGGGCATGGATAAAACGTCGCCGGAAGAACTGGTCGCCATGCTCCAGGACGCAATCCCGGATCAACATCGCGAGTTTGCCGAGAGTCTTTTAAAAGGTGCGGGTGTGCCTCCCTGGCCCGACGCGGAGGATGATGAGGTCAGCCTGAGCTTCTCAGCAGTACAGGCGCAGCTGCTAGTAGACGAGGCCCTGACCCGTCCTAAATGTCGCATGATCGTCAATGCGCTGGGCACCCCCCCGGAAGACATTATCAAGCAGGTCCACGACAGCGGCCGCTTGATCGGCGCACTGGCTGGCCGCCTGAAGCACGGCATCAACCACAAAAAAGCCGGCCTGGACTTTATCGTTTGCCAGGGCTCTGAGGGTGGCGGTCACGCCGGTGAAGTGACATCGGTTATTCTATGGCCACAGATGGTCGATGCAGTTGCCCCGCTACCGGTGCTTGCTGCCGGCGGTATAGGCAATGGCAGACAAATTCTTGCGGCCCTGAGTATGGGCGCTGAAGGGGTATGGCTGGGCTCAATGTGGTTGAACTCTGTAGAAGCCAATGCGGAGCCCGCGCAACGTGAATCCTATATGAACGCCACATCTGAAGACACCGTGCGATCACGCTCTTTCACCGGTAAGACGGCGCGCGTGTTGAAGAATGAGTGGACCGAGGCTTGGGAGCGCGAGGACACGCCCGACGCATTACCCATGCCACTACAGGGCTATCTCACCTACGACGCAGTGCGCCGCACACACCGCTATGCGGGTAGTGGGGATTGCCAGAAAGTCGCCTTCAACCCTGTGGGACAGGTCGTAGGACAAATCAATGAGGTCGAGTCTTGTCGTGACATTATGTTCCGGCTGCTGAACGAGTACTCTGATTCACTGGACCGCATCAACGACATTACGCCTTCCTAGTACTACCGCGGCCGGGCGCCCCGCCCGGCCGCTCTTTGTTTTCTTCCAGAGCTTCGCATGGCAGAAATATCGAGCGGTAATCCGCATCGGTAATTTCTACCAGAAACCGCCGTTCGGGTAGCGCGATACCCGGCGATCGCGATGGTGCCGCCAGATTCGCTACACTCTGCACAATGCCATCTGCTTCCTTACCCCTCATAGTCGCCCTCTCTGGTCTAATAAGTGAAGCGCGACAGTGTGCCAATCGCCGCGGGGGGCGGGAACATCCATTGCGGCCTAAACTGCGGCCAAAAGTGGCGGCCAAAATAGTCGCTTGTTGCAAGTCCACCGCGTGTTTACCATGTGGGCCA
>JBLFXU010000162.1:0-7013 GCA_047609575.1 Bacteroidia bacterium
ATGTTTTCAAACTGAGCCACGACCTGACAGGGGCAGGTCTGTTGTCGTTCACGCCGCTGAGGTAGAATGCCCGGCTTTGCGCAACAGCGGTAATGACCATCATGCTTGAGATCAACCCCCTGCTGATTCAATTGAAAGATATCGAGGCGCGCGCCGACGTGCTTAGGGGGTATCTTTGACTTTGATCAGCGTAAGGAGCGCCTCGCAGAGGTAGACCTCGAGCTGGCAGAACCCACCGTCTGGGATGATCCCGACCGCGCCCAGGATTTGGGGCGGGAACGCGCGGCGCTGGAAGGCATTGTTGCCACTATCGAGAAACTCGATAACAGCACCGGCGACGCCCGCGATTTACTGGAAATGGCAGCCGCCGAAGATGATACCGATACGGTCGAAGAGATCGACGGTGAAATAGCCGCCCTGGTCAATCTCCTTGAGAAGCTGGAATTTCGCCGCATGTTTTCCGGTGAAATGGATCCGAACAACGCCTACCTTGATATTCAATCCGGCTCTGGCGGCACAGAGGCCCAGGATTGGGCAGAAATGTTGCTGCGCATGTACTTGCGCTGGGGGGAATCGAAGGGCTTCAGCACTGAGCTAATCGAGGCTTCTGGCGGAGATGTGGCGGGGATCAAGAGCGCCACCATCAAGTTTGAGGGCGAGTACGCTTTTGGTTGGTTGCGCACCGAAACGGGTGTACATCGATTGGTGCGTAAATCACCTTTTGACTCTGGCAATCGCCGGCATACCTCCTTTGCGTCGATTTTCGTGGCACCGGAAATTGATGACGATATCGAAATTGATCTCAATCCCGCAGATTTGCGGGTCGACACCTATCGCGCGAGCGGCGCCGGTGGTCAGCATGTGAACAAGACCGACTCGGCGGTTCGTCTGACCCATTTGCCGACCAATACCGTGGTGCAGTGCCAGACCGAACGCTCACAACACCAGAACCGCGATAACGCCATGAAACTGTTGCGTGCCAAGTTGTATGAACTGGAAGTACTCAGGCGCAATGAAGAAAAGCAGGCAATGGAAGACAGTAAGGCGGATATCGGCTGGGGCAGCCAGATCCGTTCTTACGTGCTGGATGATTCGCGTATCAAGGATTTACGCACCGGTGTAGAGAGCAGTAATACGCAATCCGTACTCGATGGAGACATCGACCCCTTTATTGAGGCTTCCCTGAAAAAGGGTTTGTGAGACCAACGATGAGTGATCAGAACAAAACCAACGCAGCCGACGGCGGCGCGAACGAAACCAAATTAGACGAGAACAAGCTAATCGCGGAACGTCGCGCCAAGCTGGCACAGTTGCGTGAAGAGGGCGTGGCATTCCCTAACGACTTTCGGCGTACGGCGTATGCCGGTGCATTGCAGTCAGAATTTGGAGAGGACAGCAAAGTAGATCTGGAGGCGGCAAGCCGTGAATTCGCTGTGTCGGGCCGGCTCATCCGCAATCGCGGTGCTTTCCTGTTGATACAGGACGAGTCAGACCAGATTCAGCTATATATCGACCGCAAAGCCCTGGATGCAGATACTCTGGCGCGTATTAAAAGCTGGGATCTGGGTGACATTGTTGGCGCCATCGGGCCGCTGCATAAGTCCGGCAAGGGTGACCTGTATATCAATATGGATTCAGCGCGCCTGTTGACCAAGGCACTGCGGCCGCTACCGGATAAGTACCACGGCCTCGCGGACCAGGAGATTCGCTATCGTCAGAGGTACGTAGACCTGATCGTGAACGCTGAGTCACGCGAGGTGTTCCGCACGCGCTCTAGAATCATTGCCTTTATTCGTGACTACATGGCCGGGCGGGACTTTATGGAAGTGGAAACACCGATGATGCATGTCATCCCCGGTGGCGCTGCGGCGCGCCCATTTGTTACCCATCACAACGCTCTAGATATGGATATGTACCTGCGTGTCGCTCCTGAGTTGTACCTCAAACGGTTAACTGTTGGAGGCTTTGAGCGAGTCTTTGAAATTAATCGTAGTTTCCGCAATGAGGGGCTATCCACGCGGCACAACCCAGAGTTCACTATGTTGGAGTTCTACTGGGCGTATGCAGACTACCGCGATGCGATGAACCTGACAGAAGACATGCTGCGCGAGCTTACCTCTACTGTGTTGGGCAGTACTACCGTTGAGTACCAGGGCAGCAGCTACGATTTTTCAAAGCCCTTTGAACGCATGACAATCGTTGAGTCAGTGTTGAAGTTCAACCCGGGTATCGACGCCGGACAACTTGCCGACGAGAGCGCTGCACGCGAGATTGCCCAGGGTCTTGGTATCGAGCTTAAAGATTCCTGGGGTCTGGGCAAAGTGCAGCTGGAGATATTTGAAAAAACGGTCGAGCACCGTTTGGACCAGCCCACTTTCATTACGGCTTACCCCACTGAGGTATCCCCTCTGGCGCGCCGCAGTGACGCAGACCCCTTTGTCACAGAGCGTTTTGAGTTTTTTGTCGGTGGTCGCGAACTCGCCAACGGTTTCTCGGAGTTGAATGACTCGGAAGACCAGGCGGAACGCTTTCTTGCACAGGTGGCAGAGAAAGATGCAGGGGACGATGAAGCCATGCACTACGACCACGATTATATCCGCGCGCTGGAATACGGCCTGCCTCCCACGGCAGGCGAGGGCATAGGGATCGATCGCTTGGTTATGCTGTTGACCAATTCCGCTACAATTCGTGACGTGCTGCTCTTTCCGCATATGCGCCCCGAGTAATTTCGCGGCCTGTTGCGTGTCACTTTCTGAGTAATCGGTTACACTTTCTGACGTAGTCTCTGAGAGAGGATGCGTCCTTGGCCGTTCGTCACATTATTGTTGTTACCCTTATTCTACTGTTATCTGCCTGTGCACCTTTGTCTGGCACCGACAATGCCGATGCCCTTAGTAGCGAGAATGACGCATTTCTGCAGTCTGAGCTGGTTCTCAACATGCCTACCAGTGCGACAAGCTGCGTAGAAGGTGAGCTGACCAAAGCGACGCTGCTTGATAGGGGGTTTGCTTACCTGGTTGCGGGACAACATGTGGAAGCTGTGACGAGTTTTCAGCGCTACCGCGACAATCAAAGTACGCTTGCCGCCAGTTGGGAAGCGGACATTGCCATTGCCTACGACAGTATGATGCCTGGCAGTCCCTTTTATGATCCTGCAGCGGCCCGAATTTCTTATGCTCGTCTGGAGGGCGTTCAGCCTCAGCCGCAGAGAGTCCATGAAAAAGTGCTCATGATGCGCGATGCATTGGCGATATTTGCCGAGATGGCGGGTCGCATAAGTGACTTGCGTAGCGACAAAAGGGAATTGGGCGAGAGCCTGCAAGTGCGCGAAGAAGCGATTAAGCGACTGCGCGAGCTAACTCTGGGTCAGTAGGCAGTATGACCGTAAAGGTCGATCCCACGCCTACCTCACTCTTCATATTGATTCTTCCACCCATCAGGGCACTGTATTCGCGACAGATGGCCAGGCCCAGGCCGGTGCCTCCGTACGTCGCGCTGGTAGACGACTCTGCCTGCACAAATGCCTCGAATACCCGTGACTGTTGTTCGGCGTTCATGCCAATACCGGTGTCGTGCACTGAAAATTCAAGCCAGCCCGGTTTTCCGGGTAACTCGCGCCCGTTGATACTGATATAGCCGTTCTGGGTGAATTTGTTTGCGTTACTTAGTAGGTTGGTAAATATCTGGCGAAACTTGGCAGCGTCGTTGTACAGAACCGGCAAAGCGTCGAAGCCGTTGATATGAATCTCGTTGGCACTGTCTCGGAGCAGCGGTTGAATGCCATCCAGAGCTTGCTCAAGAAGTTCGCTGGGCGCAAAGGTCTCGCAGTGCAGCGACATTTTCCCTGTCTCAATTTTCGATAGATCCAAAATATCATTGATCAGGTTGAGCAATTGTCGGCCTGACTTGATGATCTTGTGCAGGTCTTGTTGGAACAGGCTGCGGTCAATTTCCGATTGGTCCCCTAGTTCGTCATGCAGCATTTCGCTATAACCGATGATGGCGTTCAGGGGTGTGCGCAGCTCGTGACTCACATTAGCCAAAAAGCTGCTCTTTGCCGCATTGGCGTCGTCCGCTACATCCCTGGCCTGGCTGACCTCGTAGATAGCATTGCGCAGCTTGTCCGACATGTCATTGAAGGAGCGCCCCAGGTCGCCCAATTCCCCGGCCTCCTCTATTTTGTCTATGCGGTAGTTGAGATCGCCACTGCCAAAGCGCTCCGCCCCCTTCATGAGTCGTTTCAGGGAAGAGTTGGTATAGCGCACCAGGAAGAAACCGAGGATAGCGGTGAGGAAAATTGAGGCAAAGAAGGCAATGACGGTAATCCGGTCCGTCAGTGAAATGGTGCGGTCGATAATTGTTTCCCGTTGCGCGGCAATAAAAGCCTGGCGCTGCTCTAGTTCCTGAAGCCGCTTTTGGGTGTCGTGAAAGGACGCAGGTTCATCCATATCCATACTGACATCGACATCATTGTAGCTGCGATAGAATTCCAGCCAGCCTGCCAGTAGCCGGTTGCTGCTGTCATAGAGTTGTTCGTAATGCAGTTCGGTGATGCTGTGGCTCAGTCGCCCGAGGCGGCGTATTTTGCGCGTGATGTCCCCGATGGCTTCTTCGGCACGGTCCAGCTCAGAGGCGTCCAGCTGGTCTCCGGTGGTGTCGCGCAGGGTGGACAGCACCAGTATCTGCTGGCGCAGATCCTCTAGCAGTTGTTCCACCTCGGTTGAAAGCTGCGCCGCGCTGACCGAGTCTCGGTATGCCGCCATACTTTCGTTTCGCGCGAAGCTGCCCCAAAAGTGCGTGCCCACGTTGACCGCAAACAGTATAAGAATGGTCACCAGAGAGAGCGTGAGTCTGCGGCGTAAGCTCATTTGCGCAGGAGTTTTTCTATCTTGATCAACAGGCCGGGAAAGTCCACAGGCTTGGTGGCATAGTCATCGCAGCCCGCTTCAAGTGCGTTAAGGCGATCCGCTTCCATGGCGTGGGCGGTGAGAGCGATGATTGGTATCTCGTGAATGCGCTCATCGGCACGGGCCTGGCGGCATGCTGTCCAGCCATCGAGCACGGGTAGGTTCATGTCCATGAGAACCAGAGCAGGCTGGTCGCTAATCATCGTGTCCAGAGCCTTT
This sequence comes from Bacteroidia bacterium, assembly GCA_047609575.1. GTDB lineage: Bacteria > Pseudomonadota > Gammaproteobacteria > Pseudomonadales > Halieaceae > Marimicrobium. The sequence continues at coordinate 5,127 of JBLFXU010000162.1, forward strand.
TGTCCGTCGCCCGCGGTGAGCACGTCAAGTCCGGCCCTTGAAAGTCGGCGCACCATCATTTCCCGGTTGAGTTCATTGTCCTCTACCAACAGAATTTTGCCAGAGATTGTCATGATTCCAGCCCGGTGATAGCGTGAATAAGAATGGTCTCTTCGATGCCTTTAACATTGATGTCCTGACTGCGGCCGCGCGTGTATTCGCGGTGCAAAACGCTGAGCGTGCTGTCGGAGATGAGGATTTCACCACCCGCGCAGTAGTCTTCAATGCGTGATGTGACGTTCATGGGGTGCCCCACAAATCCGTACTTGCTGCGTCGCTCTGAGCCGATATTGCCGGCAATGACGTCACCTGTGTTGATGGCAATGCCGGTGCTGATCGCCGGTAGGCCATCTGCAGCATTGAGATCGTTGATCTCCTGCATGGCCTCCTGCATGGCCAGAGCACACATGACCGCCCTGTCAGGGTCGTCATCGCGGTGTAGCGGCGCGCCAAAAACAGCCAGAATGGCATCGCCTACAAACTCGTCGATGGTGCCGTGATGGGCCATGATGATGTCGGTCATCTTGCCCAGGTAACGATTCAGCATGGACACAACTTGACTCGGTGCCAGATGCTCACTAAGGCTGGTGAATCCGCGAATGTCAGACATCAGAATGCTAACCCGGCAAAGATCTCCACCCAGCTGCAGCCCTTCGGGTCGTTCCAGGATGTCAGTAACGATCTCGTCCGATAGGTAGCGGCCAAAGGTGGCGCGGATAAACTTCTCATTGCGCTCCAGCTGTTGTCGAAGCTGTTCTTCCTTGTCGTGCCAGCGTTTGCGCTCAATGCCTGCCTTGATACGTGCTTGCAGTAGAACCGGGTTGAAGGGCTTGAACAGATAGTCATCGGCTCCCGCTTCAATGCACTCGATGATGCCGTCCATGTCCTGACTGCCTGATATCACGATCACCGGGGTTGCGCGCCACTCGGGATGTTCCTTGATGCGGTGCAGTACCTCACGTCCGTCCATGCCTGGCATCAGCAGATCCAGCAGCACCACGTCCACGTCACTTTGCTCTAGCGCGCGCAAGGCCTCTTCGCCGCTAGCGGCGGTAATGACAAAATGCCCGAGTCGAGACAGGTTACGGGCAACCAGTTCCCGGTTTTCCTGGCGGTCGTCGACAGCCAAAATAAACCCCGGTTCCGACTGGATTACCCGGTTTGCAGAGAAGCTTGGTTGGGAATTACTGCCGCGTGCGGCCTGGACTGCCGTTAGCAGCGCCGAGAACATGTCGTCCAGGTCAGGCTGCTCCTTGCCAATGTCTTCGCGTAACATTTCGGTATAGCCGCGCACCGCGGCAAGCACATTCATCAGTTCGTGCTGGTCTACGGCCGGCCCGGTGTCATCCAGCAGTGGCGCTAGACGATCAGCGGCCTTGAACAAGTGAGCGAAGTCCTCGCGGGTCTCCTCGGGCAGCTCGGCTGAGCGGGTGGCAAAGGCCTGCCGCAGGATATCGAGTACCTGCAACATATGCTCGCTCCACCCCTGGGTGGTCTGACTGGGATCGGTGGTCATATGTAGGGTGTTTGCGCTGGCGTCCAGCGTTCCATGTTAGGTACTGTTGTGGAGTATAGCGAGCCACGCCTGACTGTGGAAACGCGCAATTATCGAGAACTTTCAGATCAGCGGGCTATTTTTCGTTCATGGGTGCGCTTGGCCGAAACTTTAGGTTACTATAATCCAGAGCCGTTAAGGTTTAGGCTCTAAGGTTTAGGCTTGAAACTCGAAAGAACTTTAAAGGGGTCAGGTGGGCTGATGTTGCAGCAAGTAGAAATATTTCAGGGTCTGTCACAGGAAGAGCTGGACGCATTGTCGGCCAGTAGCACGAGTCGCTCATTTCCCAAGAA
>JBLFXU010000163.1:0-6981 GCA_047609575.1 Bacteroidia bacterium
TGCTCTCCGGCTGGAGAAAATTTAATAGACTGTTTGGCTTGTATTATTAGGAGAGTTTTATGGCCTGGAATGAACCGGGTGGCGGCAATAACAACCCCAAAGACCCCTGGGGTAGTGGTGGTAGTGGTGGAGATCAGGGTCCGCCTGATTTGGATGAGGCGCTGAAAAAACTGCAGGAGAAATTCGGCGGGCTCTTTGGTGGCCGCTCCGGCGGTGGCTCCGGCGGCCCTGGTGTCTCTGGCGTCTCTGGCAAGGCCGTAGGCGGCTTGCTTGTCTTGGCACTGTTGATATGGGGTGTCATGGGCTTTTACCAGATCGACCAGCAGGAGCGCGGTGTGGTTTTGCGCTTCGGTAAGTACCACGAGACGGTGCAGCCTGGCCTGCAGTGGAATCCGCCGCTTATTGATGAAGTGACGAACGTCAATATCACGAAAGTACGGGCCGTGAGCTTTCAGGAAATCATGCTGACCCAGGACGAAAATATCGTCGAGATAAAGCTCTCCGTGCAATATTTGATTAACGATCCCAGTAAATTTGTGTTGCAGGTAAACAGCCCAGAGCGATCGTTGCAGCATGCCTCCCAGAGTGCGGTGCGTCATGTGGTCGGTGGCACAACCATGGATCAAGTATTGACCCAAGGGCGTGAACAGATAGCGATTGACGTAACTACGCGTTTGCAAGAATACATTGATCTTTATGGGACCGGCATTCTGCTAAGCAAGGTAACAGTGGACGAGTCGAAGCCACCCTCTCAGGTTCAGGCTGCATTTGATGATGTGATCAAGGCGCGCGAAGACGAGGAGCGGGTGAAGAACGAAGCTCAGGCCTATGCCAACGGTATCGTTCCAGAGGCGCGCGGTGCGGCTCAGCGCCAGCTTGAAGAGGCCAACGCCTACAAAGAGCAGGTTCTGGCCAACGCAGAGGGTGAGGCGGATCGCTTCAACCGCTTGTTGGAGGAGTACAGCAAGGCGCCGGAGGTAACCCGAGAGCGGCTTTATTTGGATGCGGTGCAAGCGGTTTATGCCCGTACTACCAAGGTCATGGTGGATGTTGACGGTGGTAATAATCTTCTTTACCTGCCGTTGGACAAGTTGGCCACTCAGGCTGCTGCTGCCGGTGCCATGAGCGATAGACGCATCGATAGTTCTACTATTCGTGAGCTGACCAATGCGGTCACTGAGCAACTACGGCGGGATGCTGCAGCAAATGGCACTCGCAGGGGAGGGCGTTAATCATGTCTGGACGTAATCTCACTTTGATTATGATCACGTTGGTGGCACTTTTTGTGGCCAGCAACTCTTTGTACGTGATCAAGGAAACAGAAAGGGCCGTGCTATTGCAGTTTGGTGAGGTAGTGAACACCAGCATCCCCCCTGGACTGCACGTCAAAATTCCTTTCGTGAACAACGTGCGCCGTTTCGACAGCCGCGTGCTGACCGTGGATTCTTCGGCTGAGCGCTTTTTTACGCAGGAGCAAAAAGCACTGATTGTAGATTCTTACGCCAAGTTCCGTGTCTCGGATACCACTAAGTTGTACGAGGCTACAGGTTTTGACTTGAACCGAGTCAAGGGCCTGCTGGCGCAGCGCATCAATGATGGCTTGCGCAACCAAGTGGCCATCAGGACGATTCAGGAAGTCGTCTCTGGCGAGCGGGATGAATTGATGCAGGCGCTGACAGAAGAGTTGACGGTCGTTGCGCAGCAGCAGCTTGGCGTGGAAGTGATCGACGTAAGGGTCAAGAAGATTGATCTGCCGCCGGACGTTTCTGAGTCTGTTTATCAACGGATGAACGCTGAACGGGAGAAGGAGGCCCGTGAGCACCGGTCCCTGGGTCAGGAGCTGGCTGAAGGTATTCGTGCTGCAGCTGACCGGGAGGTGACAGTGCTTATTGCGAACGCCTATAAGGAAGCAGAGCAGATTCGGGGTGAGGGCGATGCCCTGGCCACGGCCACTTATGCCTCAGCTTTCACGCAGGACCCTGAGTTTTACTCATTTACGCGTAGCCTCAGGGCCTACCAGGATTCGTTTCGGGGCGGCGGTGATATCTTGTTGCTGCAGCCTGACAGCGAGTTTTTCCGCTACCTGAAGGACTCTAAAGGCGGTAAATAGGCAACTGCCGCTCACCTGCTTTTAGGGCGGGGGCGGCAAATTCACAGGCGTGCCGTGCGCCGCCTGTGCTAGACTTCTTTAACCGTGGGGATCGGTCTTGCGAGACAAGCTCTGAACCCGCGGTTTTTTTGTGCCCGGCCCATGGGTCGGCGTGCCAAAAAAGGCATCAAAAACCGATATTGACAGGTTCGCTGACACTGCGTGGGCGGGGCCAAGCCCATGATGGAGGGGCTATTTGATGGACTTCTGGCAAGCGCTTCCGGTCGCGGTCGCTCTGGTATTTGTTCTAGAGGGTATGTTGCCTTTTATCAGCCCTGGACGCTGGCGCAGCATGCTCGAAGTGGCAGAGCAGATGGATGACCGCAGTATTCGCATAATTGGTCTGGGTTGCATGCTGTTTGGTGTATTCCTGCTCTATATCGTGCATTAGGTTCTTTATCGCGGATTAGGCTATGGGCAGGACTTTAGGTAAATGAAATGGCTACGGTAGATCACTGGCAGTTACCCGATGGGGTGGAAGAAGTCCTTCCTGCCCAGGCGGAAGCTGTGGAAAAACTGCGCCGCAACCTGCTGGATATGTATGCCAGCTGGGGCTACCGGCTGGTTATTCCGCCGCTGATGGAATTTACCCGTTCGCTGTTGGTGGGCCTGGGTGAAGACCTCGACCTGCTGACCTTCAAATTGACCGACCAGCTAAGTGGGGAGACGCTGGGTATTCGCGCAGATATTACGCCCCAGGTCGCCCGTATTGATGCCCACAGCCTCGGAGAGGAGGGCGTTACGCGTCTTTGCTACGCGGGCTCCACTCTCCACACCCGGCCTAAATCCATGCTCGCTTCGCGTTCGCCCATACAAGTGGGCGCTGAGCTTTATGGCGATGACAGCCTAGGCGCGGATGTTGAAATTGTACGCCTCATGCTCGCCACGCTGGAAATTGCGGGCCTGTCGCAGGTAACCCTGGATCTTGGCCACGTAGGTGTCTACGAGGCTGTGCTGGCTGCAGCTGACCTTGAGGATGAGCAGGAGCGTACTGTTTTTGACGCACTGCAACGCAAGTCAGTGCCCGACATGCAGGCTGCTCTGGCAGACTGTGACGCAGATTTGCGCAAACTGATTATCGCGCTGGTAGATTTACACGGTGATGAGGGTGTACTGGATCGTGCACGGGAATTGTTCACAGAGGCCGTGCCAGACGCATTACCGCCCTTGGATGCATTGGCGGAAGTGGCGGTAGATATTCGTCGTCAGCGCCCGCAGCTGGATATTTACTTCGACCTTGCTGAGTTGCGTGGTTACCACTATCACACAGGGCTGGTGTTTGCGGCTTATGTGCCAGGTTGTGGCCAGGCGTTGGCGAATGGTGGGCGGTATAACAATGTCGGTGCGGCGTATGGCCGAGCCCGACCCGCGACTGGTTTTGCGACGGACTTGAAGGCGCTGATGGCATTAATGCCTGATCTCGCTCCAGGCGCTGGTGCCATTAGTATGCCAGACGCTGATGATCCTGCCCTGCAGACTCTGGTTGCGCAGCTACGCGAGATGGGCGAGGTGGTCATTAACTGCCTTTCCGGTAGCCCTGACCCTCGCTGTGATAGAGAGCTGGTCGAGCAGGGCGGTAGCTGGCAGGTAACACCAACGAATGGCGGCGATTGATTAGCCTCGTTCAAAGAATTCAATCTGATTTTGATAGACAGAGCTTAAACCATGAGTAAGAACGTAGTTGTGCTGGGTACCCAGTGGGGTGATGAGGGCAAGGGCAAGATTGTTGACTTGCTGACTGACCGGGCGAGCATCGTGGTGCGCTTTCAGGGCGGACACAATGCTGGTCACACACTGGTAATAGACGGCGAGAAGACTGTACTGCACCTGATTCCATCCGGGATTTTACGTGAAAATGTTCAGTGCCTTATCGGCAATGGTGTCGTATTGTCGCCTGAGGCGGTGTTGAAGGAAATTGCTGAGCTGGAAGCGCGCGATGTGCCAGTGCGGCAACGCCTGAAAATCTCTCCTGCCTGCCCGCTGATATTGCCTTACCACGTGGCGCTGGATCAGGCCCGCGAAGCCAAGCGTGGCAATGAAAAGATTGGTACAACTGGCCGGGGTATTGGCCCTGCATACGAAGACAAGGTTGCACGTCGCGGTCTGCGCTTTGGCGATTTGCAGGATGAGCAGCGTTTTGCACGCAGGCTTCGCGAGGTCATGGAGTATCACAACTTCGCCCTTGAAAAGTACTATCGGGTAGAGCCGCTTAGCTATGAGGACGTGCTGGAGCAGACTCTGGAGCAGGGCAAGCAGCTGCTGCCGATGATGGCTGACGTGACGACGCTATTGCATGAATGCCGCGCTAACGGCGAGAGCATTATGTTTGAGGGCGCGCAGGGATCGTTGCTGGATATTGACCATGGCACCTATCCTTTTGTGACTAGCTCCAATACAACAGCCGGTGGTACAGCAACCGGTTCGGGCTTTGGCCCGCTTTACCTGGACTATGTATTGGGTATTACCAAGGCCTATACCACGCGGGTAGGCTCTGGCCCCTTTCCCACTGAGCTGTTTGACGAATGTGGTGAACACCTGGCAACCAAAGGGCACGAATTCGGCGCGACGACCGGGCGCGCCAGACGCTGTGGTTGGTTTGATGCGGTGGCATTGCGCATCGCCGTGAATATCAACTCAGTGAGTGGACTTTGCCTGACTAAACTCGATGTTATGGACGGGCTGGAAACTATCAAGATTTGTGTCGGTTACACCTGCTCCGAGGGCAAGCCTGTACCCAACCCTGTGGATTCAGACGATTATGAAGGTCTGGTGCCCCTCTATGAGGAGGTTCCTGGTTGGCAGGAATCGACCCTGGGCGCGAAGACTCTTGATGAGCTGCCACAGAACGCCCGTGACTATATTCGGCGTATTGAGACGGTTGTGGGTGCGCCCATCGATATCATCTCAACCGGGCCTGATCGGGTGGAGACCATCATCCTGCGGCATCCATTTGGTGACTGAGGTCGCATTGCCCCGGACTTGTGCTTTCCCACTCCCAGGTATTTCCCTAGTATAGAAATGCTGGCCAGTGACCAATAAGGAAGATAAGACAGCGATGCACTTCAGAAAACGCATACTCGTGACGGGAGGGGCTGGATTCCTTGGCTCCCATTTGTGTCAGGTGCTCGTCGAGCAAGGCAACGATGTCATCTGCGTGGACAATTTCTTTACCGGTACCAAGGACAATATTCTTGCGCTGCTGGACAAGCCCCATTTCGAGCTGGTGCGCCACGATGTGACCTTTCCACTGTATGTGGAAGTAGATGAGATCTACAACCTGGCCTGTCCGGCCTCACCCATTCATTATCAACACGATCCAGTACAGACTACCAAGACCAGCGTGCATGGCGCGATCAACATGCTCGGCTTGGCTAAGCGCACTGGGGCGAAAATTTTCCAGGCGTCTACTAGCGAGGTCTATGGCGACCCCCAGGTACACCCTCAGACTGAATCTTACTGGGGGCATGTGAACCCCATCGGTGAGCGCTCGTGTTACGACGAGGGTAAGCGCTGTGCGGAAACATTGTTTTTTGATTATCACAGACAGCATCAGCTGCCGATCAAGGTGGGCCGGATCTTTAATACCTACGGTCCCAATATGCATCCTAATGACGGCCGGGTTGTTTCGAACTTTATAATGCAGGCCTTGCGCGGCGAAGACATTACCCTGTTCGGGGACGGCATGCAGACGCGATCTTTCTGTTACGTTGACGATCTAATCCGCGCGTTTGTGGCGCTGATGGAAACCGGCCCAGAGGTTACGGGGCCGATCAATCTTGGCAACCCAAACGAGTTCACTATCAGGGAGTTGGCTGAGCTGGTACTTGAGCTGACCAGTTCAAAATCCAAGCTGGTGTTCCGGCCATTGCCTAGTGATGATCCGATGCAGCGCCAGCCAAATATTGAGATTGCGCAGGGTGTGTTGGGTTGGGAGCCAAAAATTCAGCTCAGGGATGGTTTGCTGAAAACAATCGCCTATTTCGAAAAAATGGTTTGATAAGACGCCGTCATTGCGGCCTTATGCCGCCATTGAATTAGCGTCCTACGCAGTAATAACTAAACCCTCGCGATTCCATGCGCTCTCTTTCGTAGACGTTGCGCAGATCTATAAATACATCGCCACGCATGCTGGATTTGAGTTGCTCCAGATTCAAACCGCGATACTGATTCCATTCCGTCATAAGCACAATGGCATCGGCGCCTGCCGCGGCCTGTTCGATGGTATCGGCAAATTCAACTTCTTCTGGTAACTCACGTTGGGCTTCGCTCATGCCTTGTGGGTCGTGCGCGATAATACTGGCACCATGCCGCAGCAGGGCGGGCAAAATCGTCAGTGAGGGTGCATCGCGCATGTCGTCAGTTTCCGGCTTGAAGGTTAGCCCGAGCACTGCGATACGTTTGCCATCAACATTGGAACCAAGCGCATCGCTGATTTTATCTACCATGCGCATTTTCTGCGCGTCATTGACCTCCACAACGGCTTCCACGATACGACTGGTAGCCCCCGCATCCTGGGACATTCGAATCATGGCCTTGGTGTCTTTTGGAAAGCACGAGCCACCGTAACCGGGGCCGGCGTGTAAGAACTTCTTACCGATACGCCCATCCAGGCCCATCCCCTTGGCCACAGCATGCACGTCTGCGCCGGTCTTCTCACACAGCTCGGCGACTTCGTTAATAAAGCTGATCTTAGTGGCGAGAAAAGCATTGGCGGCATACTTGGTGACTTCTGCGCTCTCCAGGTTTGTGACCAGAATTGGGGCTTCAATCAGGTTCAGCGGACGATAGAGCTCACGCAGCATTTGTTCGGCGCGCTCGCTTTCAACCCCAAG
>JBLFXU010000164.1:0-6906 GCA_047609575.1 Bacteroidia bacterium
GGCGACTGTGGTGACCTGTCCTATCCTATCAATATCGTCAAGGAACTCCAGGAGATGTTTGTCGAGTAAATTCCAGTTGTAGCTGCGTGTGACCCCATACCTGAAGGCTTGGCAATTACACCCGACGTACTCGACGCAATGATGCTGCGGAAGGAGTTTGGGGGTACCTTTGCCACAGTCCAGAACCTATTCAATCTGGGTCGTCACCTGGTGAGGGCTGAACACTATCGAGATCTGATACTGAATTGCACTGATCTCAAGAAGTTAACTTGTCTATACCCAGATGACCTATACCGCTTTGGATCTCGATGATCTACGCGACCAGTTCAACACTGGAGTAGAAGTGGATGACGCGCGGGGGCTCAATGGTCGGGTGGGTGTATCCTTCGACCGCGAGAACAGCTGAGTCGATGCCAACAGCGCAGCGCACGCCAGTCATTTCTGCACAGTGCTGAATATCGACCATGAGTTTTTGGACAGTACGCAGATGAATGTATCGGGTGTAGAGTTTGAGCAGGAGCGCGAGAGTTGGTTTGGTGAGGTGAGTGTTGGTGGTTCGTATGAGTGGCACGAGGGCAGTCGGCACTATATGTTCTACGGCGAGCTTAGCACCGAGGCGAGCTTAAGCAACACCGAGGACAACTACCAGGTCGGCGGAACCGTTGGCTTTAGGGTGCGATTCTACGCGGATACCTTAGGGTCGGATCTCTGCAAACTTCTGCTGCTGTGAAAAAGTGACTTTCCTTTTTATTGAGCGCTGTCGAGCTGAAATCACTTGCCAGTGATGTTCTGCTATATTGCTGTATGCCAGTGCTATAATCCGTTGCAATTGAGCGTATCCGCTAGGTGTCAGTGGCACACTTGCGCAGCGGGTCATGTATGTCCCTGACGCTCGAGCATGAGCCTTCCGCGCAGCGGATAGAAAAATCGTGTAAATACAGAGCAGTTACTGAGAAGAAATGAGAAAAAATCAATGAGAAATACCCTGATGATTGCACTGTTGCTGGTCAGTGTCCTGGTCAGTGTCCCGGCGAGTGTAGCAGGAGAGCGCGTTATTGCAGACGATGGTCGGGAGGTGATGCTAGGCGATGACGGTCGTTGGGAGTGGGCGTCGGATGACCGCTTTGCTACTACAGCCAGTGGAGAGCGGGTGCGCCTGCGTTCCGATGGCGTCTGGGAGATTGTGTCAGGCTCTGCTGCAGTGCGGCCAATGCCGGTTCAGTCTGTTGTGAATACAGGCCCGGCTAGCTGGTCGTTAGGTGACGTGACTATCGAAACGGCACGCGGACAACGCAGTGCCACCAAGAAAAATGTCAACAAACAGACACAGACAGTGTTCAATCTCCAGGCGAGAATGAGAACACAGGAGTCCGGTGCTGAGCAGTGGACATTGGACGCTAGCGATATCCGCGTTATTGATAGTGGAGGGCGTGAGTATCCGGTAGTGAGTACTACACCCGATAATTTTACGTTGCCGTCAGACGCTCCGGCAAAAATGGTGGTGCGGGTTGACGGTTCTCCCCATTGGTTTACGACCCGTTATTTCGAAGTGCGAATCGCTGAGCAGTCTGTCGGCAACGCAGAGGAGATTCGCCTTAAGCGTGCGTTGTCGAACGTGCAAAAAAGCGAAGTGGATGCGTTGCCGCAGTAAATACCAGTGCGACGCGTTTGCGGACAACAGGCATCTATACAAAAATCTGACTTGGCTATAATGGCAAAACAAGCCATAACTCGCTAGTCGATTAAGCCTCAGTGGGTTGTTGCTGGGCGACAACTAGCTCAGTAACAAATCGTCCCGGCTAATGACAAACTCCTTGGCTAGAGCGCCATCTACAGAATACTCTACATCCTGTACTGTATTCACAAAACGGTGTACTGCGGTCAATTGGTCAGGCGTTAGTGTGAGTTCCAGATACCCGCGGTTGCTCAGGTTGGCATCTTTGAGGTCATCAATCAGGGTTGATATCAGGGGGCCAAACAGGCCTGCGTTAGTTTCACCCAAGATGCCTTCCAGGCCGGGTGAGCTGACACTGGCACAACCAAACTCTACGCCGGCGACGCTGCCATCCGGTGTGGTTAATTGTGTGCTCCAGGCGTTGTGGGTGTCACCGGCTAGCACTACCAGCTTCGAGCCCAGATCACGCGCCAGGGTCAGCACTTGATCCCGCTCGTATTCATAGCCGTCCCAGGCATCCATATTGTAGGGAATAGCCGAGTCCAGTAGGGCCTGCTCTTCGCTGGTGCGCTCGTCTGGTGCTTTGGCTTTGGCGTCTAGCGCGGCAAACACAGCGGTAACGCCCTCAGAGATGGCATCGGGCCCAGCGATGCTGGGGTCCAGTGCTTCCATGATGGGAGAGGGCAGCCAGTAACGACCCATCAGTACCTGCTGTCCTAGTACCTGCCAGCGCGCACTGCTCTGCGACAGGTTGTCACGTAACCACTCAAGCTGTTCATTGCCAAGCAGTGTTCTGTTTGAGTCACCAAAGGCGGCGCGGGCTGCCGCCACATCAATCATGCCGTCTGTGCTGAACTGCGCGTAGTTGAATTGCTCATCTCTGCCGATGAGGCGCGTATCAAGCATCAACAAGTCCAGCAGGTCGCCGTATTGAAAACGGCGATAGATGATCTCGTTGGTGTCCGCTGGCGGTCTAACCGGCTGCCACTCATACCAGGCCTGAATGGCTGCCAGCTTACGCTCTTGATAGTCGCCTTCAGTGTCCGGATTGTGGTTCTGCGCGCCATCGCGCCAGGAGTCATTCGCCACCTCGTGATCATCCCAGATAACGAGGAAGGGGTGTGCGGCGTGCGCAGCTTGCAGGTCGGTATCACCTCGGTATTGGCCATAACGTGTTCGATAGTCCTGCAGCGAGATAAGTTCATTGGCCGGTTCAACGACGCGGCCGATTGCTTCTGCGAGGCCAGTCGCGTAGCCGTTTTCATCGTATTCATACAGATAGTCACCCAGGTGCAGTACCGCATCGACTTCGCTATTGGCGACTTCGCGATAAATATGAAAATAACCCGCGGGGTAATTGGAGCAGGACACGACGGCGAAGCTGGCTGCGGTGATCGACCCTACCGGTAGCGTGCGCGTCCTACCCATGGGAGAGACGGTATCGCCAGTGCGGAATCGGTAGTAGTACTGTGTACCAGCTGACAGGCCTTCGGCATCTACCTTGACGGTGTAGTCGACCTCTGACGTAGTGATGCCACTGCCGCTCGTGATGACATTGGTAAATGCCATGTCGGATGCGATCTCCCATATCACGCGTATCCGCCCCTCGGACGCAGGCGTCACGCGAGTCCAGAGGATGACGCGATCCGACAAAGGGTCACCCGATGCCACACCGTGCAGGAATGCGGCGACGATCCTATCGAAATTATTGTCCGATCCGTCTGAGCAGCCGACGAGATTGCCGCCCAGCAGGGGGAGAAGAGAAGTCGCGGCGAGTCCTTTTATCAGTGAACGACGTTTTACCATTGATGATTGAGACATAGCGAGGGCCTGAAGTTTTGTTTGATTACACCTTAGCCCATTTTTGTGACATTGCGATGATATATCTGCTGCGTCAGCCCATCTTTTCGTCGTTCGCCTCCTTATTGCTAGACACCACTGAAGCATTGGTAGAGAAGATTTTTACCAGCCATTGCCATGCGATCCGTTAAAGCACTTTTCAGATTCCCTTCGGACTAATCAAGTCAGTTGTCTGCAGGGGTACAATTGACTTGCGCAGTGCTCGATTACACTCCGCCGCTTAGTGAAGGGCTTCAGTTGCGAATTGGCTCTCAATGCGTTGTTCGTAGTGGTGGCTTACTCGGCTACTGCCTCAAAATCTTCCTTGTAGCGCACAGCACAATCCGGGCAGGAAAAATCTTCTGGCAGTGACTCAAAAGTCGTGCCAGGGGGATAGCCTTCACGGTCGTCCCCCTGGTTTTCGTGGTAGGTGTATTGGCACCCCGGGCAGCGGTACATGGCCATAAATATGGAACTCCTTCTTCTGCGGTTCTCAGGCTGCTAGCGGTGCACCCTGGCTTTGTCCGTACTTTGCCAAAATCACTTCACGCTTACCGGGGTCGATATTCACCTTGTCCAGGTCACCATTAATGTGGGGCAGGGCAAGTACGCGCTTGTCCATCACCTTGTACCAGAGCCACGGTACGTAGGCCAACAAGTACATGCCGTAGTAGCCGTTGGGCAGTTCGGGTATGTCATCGAAATTGCGCAGGCTTTGATAGCGGCGTGTTGGGTTGGCGTGGTGATCGGAGTGGCGTTCCAGGTGGAACAATACGATGTTACTGAACACGTAGTTGGCATTCCAGCTGTGGTGCGGTTGGCAGCGCTCATAGCGACCACTGGGCTCCTTATCGCGCTTCAGCCCATAGTGCTCGATATAGTTGGCGCTGGTGAGTTGGAACCAGGCCCAAAAGTTGTGGATCGCAAGGAAGGGCAGCATGATCCAGCCAAAGGCCAGAATCAATCCACCTTGCAGCACGGCGCTGAGGGCATAGGACTGCAGTATATCGCTATGAACGCTCCACTCGCTCTTGCCCTGACGCGCTAGCCGTTCCTTTTCTACCGCCCAACCGCGGTGGAATGCGCCAGGTATTTCACGGAAAACAAACGCATAAATGGATTCGCCCATGCGTGAGCTGGCTGGATCTTCGGGTGTTGCCACATCTTTGTGATGCCCGCGGTTGTGTTCAATACAGAAATGTCCGTAGGCGGGCACTGCCAGAACAATTTTGGCGAGTAGGCGTTCAAAATCTGGCCTTTTGTGGCCTAGCTCGTGGGCGGTATTGATGCCAAGGCCACTGTAGCTGCCTGCGGTAATGGCCAGTGCCAGAATGGACCAGACGGTGAGATCTTGTGTGCCAACGAACCAGGCAATGGCGATCAAGATAATAAAGTGCATGGGTACCGTGAACCAGGTAAGCAGGCGGTAGTAGCGGTCTTCTTCGAGCTGCGGAACAATTTCTTCGGGCGGGTTGTTCTGGTCAGAGCCAAAAGCAAAATCAAGAATCGGAATGACGAGGTAGGCGAAGACCAGTGGTATCGCCAGCGTCCACTGGGTTCCCATTGTGTAGTACAGGACGATGCCAAGCAGGGGGAACAACGGCATAAGTAGCGACGACATCCACAGGTAGCGTTTCTTGTCGGTGTACTCAATGCGGCCTTTCTCAGGATGATCCAGAACGTAGGTGGTGCTCATTACCATTTTCTCCCTTGGGTTTATGAGCCTAATGTACGCCTGCTCAGCATTTATCCGGTTTTCACTAAATGACATCTTAATAGTCATTTAGTGACATTTGGTGACATTGAGTGACACCTAAGATACGGTGGCAACTATGGCCAGAACCCCCGAAGTCGCCTCAACCTACGCGCGCCTTGTACTGCAATCAGGCGTGATAGAGCCCGCGCGACTGCTGCGAGGCGTGGATTTAACTGAAAAGGCTGTGGCCGCTGTGGACTTTGTTGCGGCGAGCGACCTTGCCGTGCTGTTTGAGAATTACGACCAGCATGTTAAGGACCCCACATGGACGGCGAAGCTTGGCGCCCAACTGAATATTGCAGCGCATGGTCCGTTGGGTTTTGCGGCACTGAGTGCGCCGACATTAGGCGAGGCGCTCGATGTTATGGGCGATATGCAGTCAGTCCGCAATACGGCTATGACATCACTAGCGGTTACGACACCCACTCACCACGTGCTTGAATTTCACGATAGCTTTGGCGAAGTGCGGTTTCACCGCTGGATGGTTGAAGTGGTAATGAAGATAGTAGAAAGCCTGCTGGCAAGTATTCTTGGCCACCCAGTAGGTAAAAACGTAGTGATTCGTTTGGCCCAACCGGAGCCGGTGCATGCGCAATTACTTGCTGCGTCCTATGACGGTCTACTCCTGTTTGACCAGCGTGTGAACAGTATTGAGATCCCCCTTGCCTGGCGCCAACTTCCTTCACCCTTGTACGATGAAGCGGTCTACCGCGCGAATTTGATCAAATGCCGGGATCTTATCGCGGCGCGTGAGCAGTCTAGCAGCCTGGCACTCGCCGTGCGCAACCGGCTCAGTAATCACTTTGATGGCCAGAGTATGCTGGACTGCACGCCAGGGCCGCCGCCTACTTTGGAGCAGATGGCGAATACGTTCCATGTGACACCCAGAACTCTTATACGTAGGCTGCAGCGGGAGGAGGCGAGCTATAAAGAACTGCTAGAAAGCTTGCGCCGAGAATACGCGGCCAGGCTGCTGCAGGACGCCTGTTTGACCGCAGCAGATGTGGGGGAGGTGCTAGGCTACCGAGAAGCCGCCAATTTTGGCCGTGCTTTCAAGCGGTGGTATGGGCAGTCTCCGTCGGCCTGGCGTCGTTCTCAAGGCAGTAAACGGCAGCAGGACCAAGTGAGCCTCTTAGGCCGATAGCAGAACGAGAACACAGTGCCAGTCTTTGGGTGGTTTATTAAGTGGGCGTTACACCGGTTTCTCAAACTGCACGGGCTCCACTGCATTATCCCTAACTACTGCTTTGTCCCTAATCACTAGTGTGCCCGCCAGCTTGTCGTGCCAGCCTTGCTTTCTTTTGTCTATGCCAACCCATATCAGCCCCAGAAGCAGTGGAATAGCGGAGACGTAGTAACCGAAATATCGGCCAATTAGCTGGCTTGTAGAGGGTTTTGCGCCCGTTTTGGCATCCACAATAGTGAGTTTGAGCACCATCTTTCCTGGCGTCGCCGACTTGTATACCCAAAACAAAATGACGGCCACAGCAGGGAAGATGTAGTTGACTAGAACATCCCAGAAGCCATAGCTAACGGATTCCACTTGCCAATAGTCTGCGCCATAAATCATGGTTAGAAACGGCGCAATAACTATTATCAATAAGACTGTGTCTATCAATGATGCGGCGACACGAAT